>NZ_JAFAVV010000291.1 GCF_019242285.1 Bradyrhizobium sp. | reverse complement strand
CGCTTGGGCGCGCAACGTCCTCGATACGAAGTTCAAGCTCTATGGCACCGGCATTGAATTGTTCAAGGCGATGGCGGCCAATGAGATCGACATGCTGGTGACCGGCGCGGTCTGCTCGAATTTCCCGGCGCGCGGGCAGGGCAAGCTGTTCCTGATCAACTCGATCGAATACGCCACCGCCCAGCTCTGGGTGCGCCCCGACATGGGTGTGAAGGAGGTCGCCGATCTGCGCGGCAAGCGGGTCGCCACCACCGCCGGCACCACGGCGCATGTGTTCCTCGACAACGCGCTGAGGGAGAACAAGATGACGGCCGGCGACATCGATCTGGCCAGCTCGCCGATGCCGGAAGCCGTGAACACCTTCATCAGCGGGTCGGTCCCCGCCATCGCATTGTGGGTGCCCTTCAACATTCCGGTGCGCGAAAAGGTGCCGCAGGCGAAGATGATCCTCGACGCCAGCGCCTTTTATCCCAGTGCGGCGATCGTCGGCGGCTGGGTCGCCTCCAACAGCTATTTCGTCGGCAACCGGCCGGTGCTGACCCGCATCGTGCGGGCCTGGACGGAGGGCAACGACATGCTGCTGGCGCGGGCGAACGAATCGATGGGGGTGCTGCACGAGAACTACTACAAGGAGGTGCCGGAGCGCGACATCAAGGAGCAGTTCGGCGCGATGCGGGTGTTTCCGACCGCGGTGTGGCGCCGGCTCTACGCCAACGGCACCGTCACCGAATGGCTGCAGCAGGTGACCGACTTCTTCGTCCGCTTCGCCAAGATCGAGAACCCCGTGCCGGCGTCGCAATATTTCGATACCAGCGTGTTCCTGTCGGTGGTCAAGGCGTAGTCGCGCCTTGGAGGAACATCGCGCCTGCGCAATCCTTGATATCCCACGCCCTATCGCTCGAGCGCCAGGGAGGGAACCGTGGGAACCGAGATCGAGCTCAAGCTTGTCACGTCGAAAGCCGGCTTGCGGAAGGTGCTCACCCTGCCATGGCTGAAGCGAATGGCAGGCGACGGCATCAGGACGCAGGGTCTCGTCTCGGTCTATTTCGATACCCGCGATCTTGCGCTGCGTGACCACGGCGTCAGCCTTCGCGTGCGCCGCATCGGCGAGCATCGGCTGCAGACCATCAAGGCGCTTTCAACCGTGCCGATGGCGCGAGGGGAATGGGAGGCGCAGATCGAGGGCGACCGGCCCAAGCTCAAGCTCGCGCGCCGCACGGCGCTGGCGCCGATCCTCACCGACGACATCGCGCGAAGGCTGAAGCCGGTGTTCGAGACGCGGGTCGAGCGCACCCTGATGCCGTTGCAGGTCGGCCGCAGCGAGATCGAGCTCGCCGTCGACGAAGGCCGCGTCGCGGCGGCGGATTCCAGCGTCGACATCGCCGAGATCGAGATCGAGCTGAAGCGGGGCGCGCCGGCCGATATCGCCCGGCTGGCGCGAAGGCTGGCACATGAGATCCCTGTCGCCTTGGGTGTTCGCGCCAAGGCCGGTTGGGGAGCCGCCCTTCTCGAAGGGACGGTCGATGCTCCCATGCGCGCCGATGCGATCGTGCTCGCGCCGTCCGCGACGGTGGCCGACGCCTTCGTCGTCATCGGCTTCTCCTGCCTGCGCCAGATCGCCGCCAACGAGCGCGCGGTACGACGGCACGATCCGGAGGGCGTTCACCAGATGCGCGTCGGTCTGCGCCGTCTGCGCGCGGCGCTGTCGCTGTTCAGGGACATGCTGCGGGGCGACGAAACCGATCGCCTGAAGGGCGAGCTGAAATGGCTGACCGGAGAGCTCGGGCCGGCGCGCGACACCGACGTGCTCATCAGCAAGACCGTCGCCCCCTGTCTCGAACGCCAGCCCGAGAGTGGCGAGTTCGAGATGCTTGCGCGCGATCTCGAGGCGGAACGGACCGCCGGCTTCGCAAGGGCGGGAAGGGCGCTCGAAAACGGCCGCTTCGGCCGCCTCGTTCTCGATTGCGCGCTGTGGCTGATCGACGGCGCGTGGCGCAACGATGATGACGATCTCAGGCGCGCGCAGCGCGAGCGGCCGGCTGATTCGTTCGCGCAGGAGGAACTCGCGCGAAGGAGGCGCAAGATCATCAAGCGCGTGCGCAAGGTGGAGCGGCTTGATGCCATGCGCCGCCACAAGCTCAGGATCGCGGTCAAGAAGCTGCGCTACGCGCGCGAGTTCTTCGCCAGCCTCGATCGCGGGCGCCCCGGGCGCAAGCGTCGCCGCAGAGCCGATCGTGCGCTGAAGGGTTTGCAGAGCGCGCTCGGCACCCTCAATGACATGCGGGCGCATCGTTACGTGGCGCGGGATTTTGCCCGCGCCAACGCCGCCTCCCGCAAGGCCTTTGCAATCGGCTATTTGACGGGCCGCGAGGAGGCCCGGGAGGCCGGCCTTCTGGGCGAGGCATGTTCGGCCGGCAAGCTCCTCAAGAAGGCAGCCTGAGCGATCATTCCGGCGGCGCGCGTGGAAAGGGAAACGGCACTGGATTTAAACGCCGTATCCGGATATCGCTTGCCGAAGCCGGCATGACACGGGATCGACATGACGAGCGGCAAGACGTTCCGCGACCGCGTGCATGAAGCCGCCGAGCGCGTGCGGTTTCTGACGGCCGTTGAGGCCCGCGAGATCGTCGATCGGCAGGGCGCGACGATCATCGATGTCGGCGAAGCCTGGCAGCTTGCCGAACGCGGCACGATTCCTGGGGCGAGGAACATCCCGCGCGGCGAACTCGACATTCGCGTCGATACCGAGCTGCGGCGCCGCGATCCGGCGCTTCAGGATCGCACACAGAAGATCATCCTGACATGCGGTGGTGGCGGCAAGGCGACGCTCTGCGCCGAGATTCTCGGCGAGATGGGTTTTCAGGACGTGTGGGTGATCAAGGGTGGGTGCTCCGCATGGTCGGCCGCCGGCTATCCGTTGGTGGTGCCTTAGAATCTTTGCCGGACGGGCGGAGGCAAACTGGTCTCACGCGCGACGTGATCTTGTACCTGACCAACGCGGCCGTGACATGGAAGCACTCATCGACGATTCGACCGCTGATGCGCGAATGTCCGGGCTGGAGCGGTTTCTTCAGCGCCATCTCGGTCCGCGCCAACCGGAATTCGGCGCATCGAAAGACCGCTCCCGCACCTTCCTGGTCGGCTTCGTCCTGCTGTTGTTCGGCTCGGAGCTCCTGGCGGCGGCCGGGGGTGCGCTGAAGAGGTTCGAGATGCGGGGCTGTCGAACCGGTGTGGATCAGGGCGAATATGCCTGGGAGATCGATCGGCCGTCGTATTTTCGGGGTGGCGGACGTTTCCTGGTTCGTCGCGCCGGATGAGGCGATGAAGGCTGGTGTGGCTGCAATGCCGGGGATGGGCACCACGTGCTGAGGTCGTTAGGCTTGCAGGCGCAGAATCCGTGAGTCGGCGACGTGCCGTCGCTCTTGCCAACGATATGCGGGGTGGACCGTCCCGGACGTCGCTTCGCTCGTCCGGGCTACGTGCGTGTGACCAGCAGGGTGGAGTGCCATGGCGAAAGAACTGGAAGGCAAAGTCGCGGCCGTGACCGGGGCGGCGTCGGGCATCGGCTTGGCCAGCACCGTGGCGATGCTGGCGGCAGGCGCCCGCGTCGTGATGGTCGACCGCGACGAGGCCGCGCTCGAGGCGATCTGCGACAGGCTTGGCGACGCCGCCGTCCCGCTGGTCATCGACCTCCTGGATCCGAAGGACTGTGCGACGTTGCTGCCCCGAGTCCTGGAGAAGGCAGGCCAGCTCGACATCCTGCACGCCAATGCGGGGACCTATGTCGGCGGTGACCTGGTCGATGCCGACACTTTGGCCATCGACCGGATGCTGAACCTGAACGTCAACGTGGTGATGAAGAATGTGCACGACGTGCTGCCTCACATGATCGAGCGCCGGACCGGCGACATCGTCGTCACGAGCTCGCTGGCGGCGCATTTTCCGACGCCCTGGGAGCCGGTCTATGCATCGTCCAAATGGGCGATCAACTGCTTCGTCCAGACCGTGCGGCGCCAGGTTTTCAGGCACGGCATCCGCGTCGGCTCGATCTCGCCCGGCCCCGTCGTCACCGCGCTGCTTTCGGACTGGCCGCCCGAGAAGCTGGAGGAAGCGAGGCGGTCGGGAAGCCTGCTGGAAGCGAGCGAAGTGGCTGAGGTGGTCATGTTCATGTTGACGCGCCCGCGCGGCATGACCATCCGCGACGTCGTCATGCTGCCCACGAATTTCGATCTCTAGCGGTCGTGGCGTAGCCCGCATGAGCGACCTGTCCGCCGAAGCTCGAAGAGCGTAGGGGAAGCGACATGCGGGACTGCCATTCCCGGGTATCGCTTCGCTCACCGGGGCTACGGCTGATTCGCCCCGCCGGACCGTGAGTTTGTAGAATTCTCGGCGCTACCCCGCGCACGCAACTCGCCGCACTCGCCGAATCCGCCTGCATCAAAACTGAAAGTTCGGCAGTCGATTCAACGCGATCCGCTTCATCGCCGTCGCTGCCCAAATTTTTATCTTTCTTTTTTTCCGAAGATATGTTTATTATCTCCCATCCCGCCTCCATGCAGAGGGACGTATCGCGATCGTCACGGACGTTGGAGGTGGGATGCGGTGGACGCGATGATGTCGCCAGACGAGCGGCATCTTGCGGACGGTGAAATCGTGTGGTCCTGGCGCCGCGACGCTGGCGTCAAGTTCGCAGGCCGATGATCTTGCGGATGACGGGGACAAGAAAGCCCGCTCCCCGGGGAGATCACGTATAAGCCGTAACCCATCGCGCGGGGAATGCCGGACGATATGGCTGAACCTGTGGTGACTGCCGCCTGCGTTTCTTGTTGCAGGCGGGCCATGGGCGAGGCCAGCGCCCGGCATTCCCTGCGCCCTCTCGACAAGGAGGGTCTCGCTTGGCATAGCTCGGACGCAAGAGGCGCCGCGAGGCCGCGGCCGCACATGCGTACGTGCGCGGCTTGGACCAAAGTCGGTCAGCCCGTGGCCCTAAAATCCTTGATCGGGCCGATCAAAATAGTCAAATAATATGACTAGTCGTGGCGCGGCATCCGTGGAATAACGCATGAAATTCCGCTGCCCATCAGGGGCGGGGCGGTTGGCGCGGTATCCCTGGGCGGGGTGCGTTCGCCGAATAGGTTTGGGGAGAGCGCAGTAGATGATGGCCTACGTCCGTTCCCTGTCCCCGCAGCGCGGTCGATGACACGCCGGTCAGGCGCGCAGGTGTGGGCATGTTTTGCCATCGATCCGAGCGCCGGACGGTTCTTCTGATCACGACGCTGTCACGGACCGTGCGCCAAGCTCGCTGGTCCATCACCCCTATCTTCGCGAAGCCGCCCACGGCGGCGCTGCACCACAATCCAACAAGCCAGCAGTCCAAACAAGAGTCCAATACAAGAGTCCTATAGGAGGGAGAGAAGCATGCTCAAGCTGAAGACCACATTTCTCGCGTTTGCGCTCGTGGGCGCCGCCGCCATGGCGTCCGCCGGCGGCGCGCTCGCGCAGGGCAAGGGAACCATCGGGATCGCGATGCCGACCAAGTCCTCGGCGCGGTGGATCGACGACGGCAACAACATGGTCAAGACGCTCAAGGAGCGCGGCTACGGCACCGACCTGCAATATGCCGAGGACGACATCCCGAACCAGCTCTCGCAGATCGAGAACATGGTGACCAAGGGCGTCAAGGCGCTGGTGATCGCGGCGATCGACGGCACCACGCTGTCGGACGTGCTCAAGCAGGCCAAGGCCAGTGGCATCACCGTGATCGCCTATGACCGCCTGATCCGCGACACGCCGAACGTCGACTATTACGCCACCTTCGACAATTTCCAGGTCGGCGTGCTGCAGGCGCAGTCGATCGAGCAGAAGCTCGGATTGAAGGAGGGCAAGGGCCCGTTCAACATCGAATTGTTCGGCGGCTCGCCCGACGACAACAACGCCTACTTCTTCTACAACGGCTCGATGTCGGTCTTGCAGCCCTACATCGACAGCAAGAAGCTCGTGGTGGTCAGCGGGCAGACGGGCATGGACAAGGTCGCGACCCTGCGCTGGGACGGCGCCACCGCCCAGGCCCGCATGGACAACCTGCTCAGCGCCTTCTATGGCAAGAAGCGGGTCGACGCCGTGCTCTCGCCTTATGACGGGCTGTCGATCGGCATCATCTCCTCGCTGAAGGGCGTGGGCTATGGCAGCGCCGACCAGCCGATGCCGGTCATCAGCGGGCAGGATGCGGAAGTGCCCTCGATGAAGGCGATCTTGCGCGGCGACCAGTACTCGACCATCTTCAAGGATACCCGCGACCTCGCCAAGGTCGCCGCCGACATGGTCGACGCCGCGCTGGCCGGCAAGCAGGTCACGGTCAACGACACCAAGACCTACAACAACGGCGTCAAGGTGGTGCCGTCCTATCTCCTGAAGCCGGTGGTGGTCGACAAGAGCAACTGGGAGAAGGTCCTGATCGATTCCGGCTACTACAAGAAGTCGCAGGTGGAGTAGGGACCTCGTAGCGAGTCAAGATGTGATGAGAGTGGACCTGCGGCGACGGGCGCGGTGAGCTCTCCTCCCCCTTGCGGGGGAGGGCTGGGGAGGGGGGTAACCCCACGGGAAATGTGCCGTGGGCCTCCCTTTCCCAATCCCCCGCAGGGGGGAGGGGAGCGCACCGGCGCTGTTGCCCCAGAGCAGCTCAACTCATCGCGTGTTAGTTTTCGTAGCCCGCATGAGCGCAGCGATATGCGGGTCCAGCGTTCCCGGATGTCGCTTCGCTCATCCGGGCTACCTGGTGCGTGATCGACTTCTCCCCGCGCGCGGGAAGAGGTGTAGGCAACTATCTTGCGGGGCGATGCGCTAGGACATGATGCGATGACGGCACTGCTGGAGATGCGCGGGGTCAGCAAGAGCTTCTCGGGCGTGCAGGCGCTGCGCGACGTCAGCCTCGCCGTGGAAGCCGGCCAGATCCATGCCCTGGTCGGCGAGAACGGCGCCGGCAAGTCGACGCTGATGAAGGTGCTGAGCGGCGTCTATCCCTACGGCAGTTTCGACGGCAGCATCGTCTTCGACGGCGAGGAGCGGCGCTTCCGCGACATCAACGATTCCGAGGCGCTCGGCATCATCATCATCCACCAGGAGCTGGCGCTGATCCCGCTGTTGTCGATCGCCGACAACATCTTCCTGTCGCATCCGCCGTCGAAATTCGGCGTCATCGACCGCGACACGGTCTATCGCCGCACCCAGGAGCTTCTGGCCCAGGTGGGCTTGCGCGAATCGCCGGACGCGCTGATCACCGATCTCGGCGTCGGCAAGCAGCAACTGGTCGAGATCGCCAAGGCGCTGTCCAAGCGGGTCCGCCTGCTGATCCTGGATGAGCCGACGGCGAGCCTGAACGAGACCGACAGCGCGGCCTTGCTCGACCGACTGGTGACGTTCCGCGAGCAGGGCATCGCCTCGATCCTGATCTCGCACAAATTGAACGAGGTCGCCCGCGTCGCCGACCGCATCACGGTGCTGCGCGACGGCCGCACCGTCGACAGCATCGACTGCCGCACCGAGAAGGTCGAGGAGGACCGCATCATCCGCAGCATGGTCGACCGCGACCTCGCGCACCGCTTCCCGGAGCGGCACGCCGCCATCGGCGAGCCGGTGCTCGCGGTGGAGGACTGGTCGGTGCACCATCCGCTGCACCCCGAGCGGCAGGTGATCAAGCATGTCGATTTCCAGGTGCGGCGCGGCGAGGTCGTGGGTATTGCCGGCCTGATGGGCGCCGGCCGGACCGAGTTCGCCATGAGCCTGTTCGGCAAGGCCTGGGGCCACGGCATCAGCGGACGGGTGCAGCTCGACGGGCGCCAGATCAGCCTCTCCTCGGTTCCGGCGGCGATCGATGCCGGGCTCGCCTATGTGACCGAGGACCGCAAGCAGCTCGGCCTGATCCTGGCCGATGACGTCCGCAAGAACATCACGCTGGCCAGCCTCGAGAAGGTGGCGCCGCATTGGGCGATCGACGACATCGCCGAATTGAAGGCCGCGACCGACTACCGCAGCCGGATGCGGATCCGCTGCTCCGACGTCTACCAGGAGACCGCAACGCTGTCCGGCGGCAACCAGCAGAAGGTGGTGCTGTCGAAATGGCTGATGACCGCGCCCAAGGTGCTGTTCCTGGACGAGCCGACCCGCGGCATCGACGTTGGCGCCAAATACGAGATTTATTGTATCATCAACGAGCTGGCCGAAGCCGGCAAGGGCGTGGTGGTGATTTCCTCGGAGATGCCGGAGCTGCTCGGCATCTGCGACCGGATCTACGTGATGAACGAGGGCGCCTTCGTCGGAGAGTTTTCCGGCGCGGAGGCGACCCAGGAAAAGATCATGCGGGCGATCATGCGCAACAGCAGCCTGTCCGGCAACGGCGTGCATGGGAACGAGGCGCGCGCGGGAGGAATGGTGTCATGACCGACAAGACGGTTTCGCTTCCCGAGGAGCGCCGGCACGCCGGTTTCATCAAGAACAATTTGCGCACCTACGGCATGCTGCTGTCGCTTGGCGTGATCATGTTGTTCTTCCAGGTCATGACCGACGGCACGCTGCTGCAGCCGCTCAATCTCACCAACCTCGTGCTGCAGAACAGCTACATCGTCATCATGGCGTTCGGCATGCTGCTCGTGATCGTCACCGGCCATATCGACCTCTCGGTCGGCTCCGTGGCGGGCTTCGTCGGCGCGGTCGCCGCCGTGCTGATGGTCCATCTGCACCTGCATCCGGCGATCGCCTTCCTCGCCTGCCTGATGGTGGGGGCGGCGATCGGCGCCGCGCAGGGCTACTGGGTCGCCTATTTCGGCATTCCCTCCTTCATCGTCACGCTCGCGGGCATGCTGGTGTTCAAGGGATTGGCGCTTGCCGTGCTGCAGGGCCAGTCGGTCGGGCCGTTCCCGCCGACCTTCCAGAAACTGTCCTCCGGCTTCATCCCGGAAATCGTCGAAGGACCTGGCACGCTGCATCCGACCTCGCTGTTGATCGGCGCAGTGCTCGCGCTCGCGCTGGTCTATGCCAGCGTCAAGGGCCGCGCGCGCGAGCAGTCGCATGGCATCGAGGTCGAGCCTTTCGCCTTCTTCGCCGGCAAGAATGTCGTGCTCGCCGGCGTCGTGCTCTATTTCACCTACCTGATCGCCTCCTATCGCGGCCTGCCGAACGTGCTGATCATCATGACGGTGCTGATCATGCTGTATGGTTTTGTCACCCGGCGCACCGTGGTCGGCCGCCACATCTATGCGGTCGGCGGCAACGCCAAGGCGGCGAAGCTGTCGGGCGTCAAGACCGAACGGTTGACGTTCCTCACCTTCGTCAACATGGGCGTGCTCGCGGCCTTGGCCGGCCTGGTGTTCGCCGCGCGGCTCAACACTGCGACGCCGAAGGCCGGCACCGGCTTCGAGCTCGACGTGATCGCCGCCTGCTTCATCGGCGGTGCCTCGGCCTATGGCGGCGTCGGGCGGGTCGGCGGCGCGGTGGTCGGCGCCATGATCATGGGCGTCATGAACAACGGCATGTCGATCCTCGGCATCGGCATCGACTATCAGCAGGTGATCAAGGGGCTGGTGCTGCTCGGCGCCGTCTGCATCGACGTCTACAATCAGCGCCGGTGACGGCGCTGCGGGCCGTCGAATGCTTTGATGAAATCCGTACTTGTACGGACGAGATGTCTCGCATTTGAAGCGCCTCTTCCCTTCCGCCTCACTATTGCATCCGACGTCGCGCCGCGCGCGACGCGATGAGCTGCGGCCCCCGAGCCGCCGTTGACGCGGGATAGTCACCGCACGCAGAGGTAGCAACCGTAATTATACGGCTGCGGGATTTAACAGTCCGACAATGGCTTGCAGGGCAGTTTGGAAACTGCCGGCGAAGCGTGGTTCGGCTCGAATCGTCACGAGAGAACCGCGCCAGTTCGCCGTCGCGAGATGGGGCCCACCTGACACAGTCCGTACCGCAGCGTCCTTCGGAAACGATCAGCAATGACTTCGACCACGCCTCCTGAGACTGCCGCCGATGACGCCGCCGCCGGCCAGGTGCATGCATTGCCGGAAATGCTCGATCTGGCGCAGGCGGAGAGCCTGCGCAAGGGCATGCTCAACCTGTTGCAGCGGCGTGACATCCTGCTCGATGCGAGTGCGGTCCAGCGCATGTCGACGCCATGCGTTCAGATACTGCTCGCCGCGGGACGGTCCGCACAGGCCGTTCAGAAGCCGTACAAGATCACAAACGCCTCCGACGTGTTCCGAGCGGCGATCGCCGATCTCGGGCTGCAGTCCGAATTCAGCAATTGGATGAATTGAAAATGGGCAAGCGTATTCTGGCGGTCGACGACTCCAAGACCATGCGGGACATGGTGTCGTTCACCCTGAAGAAGGCGGGTTTCGACGTGGCCGAGGCCGAGGACGGCAGGGCCGCGCTGAACGTGCTGACCGGCGGGAAGTTCGACCTGATCATCACCGACCTCAACATGCCGAACATGGACGGCATCACGCTGATCAAGAACGTCCGCTCGGGCTCGCAGCACCGCGCGGTGCCGATCCTGATCCTGACCACGGAAAGCGACGGCACCAAGAAGGCCGACGGCAAGGCCGCCGGCGCCACGGGCTGGTTGGTCAAGCCCTTCAATCCCGAGCAGCTGATCGCGACGGTCAACCGCGTATGTCCGTGAGCTCCGAAACCGAAGGCTATCCACTCGCGCAATTTCGAAAGACCTATTTTGAGGAATGTGCCGAGCTGATGGACGCCCTGCAGTCCAACCTCGAGCTGCTGTCCAGCGGCAACGAGGAGGACGAGGTCCTTCACGCCGTCTTCCGCTCGGTCCACTCGATCAAGGGCGGAGCAGGCGCGTTCGGCTGCGACGATCTGGTCGCGTTCTCGCATACGTTCGAGAGCCTGCTCGATGCGCTGCGCGAGCACAAGGTTCCCGCGACGCCGGACCTGAAACAGCTTCTCCTGCGTGCGAGCGACGCGCTCGCCGACATCGTCAACGCCGCGCGTCTGGAACGGCAACTGCCCGACGACTTCGCCGCCGATATCCGCGGCGCGATGCAGGACGTCCTGGACCGGTCGGCCGACGCCGTCGCGGCGGAGGTCACGCCGGTTGCCGAGTCGCTGGCGCCGGCGGTTTCGTCCGAGGAGCGCAGATACCGCATCACGTTCCGGCCGCACACGGAGATGTTGAAGAAGGCCAACGAGCCGCTCCTTCTCATCCGACAGCTGCGGAAGCTCGGTGCGCTCGCCACCGATGTCGACAGCTTGCGCGTGCCCGAGCTGGAAAGCATCGAGGCCGAGGTCGCCTATCTGGGCTGGACCTTCACACTTGAAACCAGCGTGTCGCCGCAGGTGGTCCGCGATGTATTCGAGTTCGTGGAGGACGATTGCGATCTCTCGATCGAGCCGGCCGACTTGCAGGCCGCCGGTCAATATCCGGCGCCGCCCGCCGAGACGGGGCCTGCCGAGAATGTGGGTGCGATCGCTCAGGTCGCTGCGCCCGCACCGGTGAGTTCCCAATCCATTCGGGTCGACGTCGACAAGGTCGATCGTCTCGTGAACCTGGTGGGTGAACTCGTCATCAGCCAGGCGATGCTGACGGAGCAGGGCCTGTCGCTGCCGGCCGACAGATATCCGGCCCTGATCCAGGGCATCGAGGCGCTGGCGCAGAGTGCACGTGAGCTGCAGGAAAGCGTGATGGCGATCCGCGCCCAGCCGGTGAAGTCGGTGTTCGCACGCATGCCCCGCGTGGTCCGCGATCTCGCGGCGACGCTCGGCAAGGAAGTGCGCATCGTCACCTCCGGCGAGATGACGGAAATCGACAAGACCGTCATCGAGCAATTGAACGATCCGCTCACGCACATGATCCGCAACGCGCTGGATCATGGCATCGAGGCGCCACGCGAACGCGTCGCCGCGGGCAAGCCGAAGCAGGGAACGATTCAGCTCTCCGCGGCCCAGCGCAGCGGCCGCATCGTCATCGAGGTCTCCGACGACGGCCGTGGCATCAACCGCGAGAAGGTACTGGCGAAGGCGCAGGATCGCGGTCTGGTGCCGCGCGGGGCCAACCCGAGCGACGACGAGATCGACAATCTGATCTTCCTGCCGGCGTTCTCGACGGCAGACGTCATTTCGAACATCTCCGGCCGCGGCGTCGGCATGGACGTGGTGAAACGGAACGTCCAGGCGCTCGGAGGCCGCATCTCCGTACAGTCGAGCTTCGGCCACGGCTCGACCTTCACGCTGTCCCTGCCGCTGACCCTTGCGGTAGTGGACGGCATGGTCGTGTCGGTCGGCAAGGAGACCTTCATCATTCCGCTGACCGCGATCGTCGAGAACCTCCGGCCGCAGGCCGCCGACATTCATCCCGTCGTCGGGCGCGGCGACGTGCTGGCCTTGCGCGGCGAATACCTGCCCCTGGTCTACCTCGATCGCTGCTTCTCGATCGACGGCGCAATCGGCGATCCCTGCCGCGGCATCGTCATCATCGTGCAGAGCGAGGGCGCGAGCCGGGTCGGCGTCGTCGTCGACGAGTTGCTCGGACAACAACAGGTCGTCGTGAAGAGCCTCGAGGCGAATTACGAGCCGGTCGAGGGCATCAGCGGCGCGACGATCCTCGGCAACGGGAGGGTGGCGCTGATCCTGGACGTGGCGCGGTTGCAGGCCATCGATGGCCGCGGCAGCGGCGGACGCCGCGAGCCGACCACCATCGCAAGTATCGAAACCTCAGGGGACATCACCAATGCAGCCTGACAACAAGACGGCCGTCAATCGCGGCCTCGAAGCCGCCGTCGGCGAGAACGTCCAGCAGTTCATCACCTTCACGCTCGGCGAGGCGGAATACGGCATCGACATCATGGTGGTCCGGGAGATCAAGGGCTGGACCGAGACCACGATGATCCCGAATGCTCCGCCTCACGTGCGCGGCGTGATCAATCTGCGCGGCATCATCGTTCCGATCTTCGACCTGCGCACCCGGTTCGGCATCGGAGTGACCGTGCCGACCGGCATGCATGTGGTCATCATCGTCGCCGCGGGGACGCGCACGGTCGGACTCCTGGTGGATACCGTCTCCGACATCATCTCGGTCGACCCCAAGGAAATTCGCGACGTGCCGGAGATGGGCATGCCGAACGAGGATCAGTTCCTGGAGGGGCTGGTTGCCATCGAGAACCGCATGGTGACGCTCGTATCTCTGGCCGGACTGTTCGGGATGTCCCCCGATTCGACGAAGCGCTCGGCGACGGAATCGGCCGGGTTAGTTGCCGCGTAAACGCTTACCGCGAAGTTTCGAGAAGCTTTCATGAACGACAATTCCCAGGAGACCACGATGATGCATGAATTCAACGAGGACGGTACGCCGCATGACGAGGACAGCCCGGTGCCGGCGAAGTCCAAGTCGCGACCGCGGCCTCAAAAACCGAAAGCCAAGACGCAGGCAGCCCGACCGGCTTCGCAGCTCGACCACAACCTGGTCAGCGCCATCGGCAAGGTTACCGGTGCGCTGATGCTGGTCGATCCTGATCTGAAGATCACCTATCTGAACGAAGCCTCGAAGAACCTGTTCAACCAGAACCTGAACGAGTTCCGCAAGATCTGGCCGACCTTCGATCCGAGCAGCCTGATCGGCGCTTGCATCGACATCTTTCACAAGAATCCGGCGCATCAGCGCGCATTGCTGGCCAACCCGGCCAACCTGCCGTTCAAGACCGACATCCCTGTCGGTCCGCTGAAGATCTCGCTGCACGTGAACGCGTTGCGCAACGCGCAGGGCGGCTCCGCCGGCTTCATGCTGGAATGGGCCGACGTCACCGAGATGCGGGCCCAGGTCTCCCAGCTCGCGGCGATCGACCGCTCGCAGGCGATGATCGTGTTCGGGCTCGATGGCGTGATTCAGCACGCCAACGAGAACTTCCTGAAGACGGTCGGCTATCGGCTCGACGAAATCAAGGGCCAGCACCATTCCATGTTCGTGGACCCGGCCTACCGCCAGAGCCCTGAATACCGCGCGTTCTGGGAAAAGCTCGGGCGTGGTGAATATGACGCCGGGCAATACAAGCGCATCGGCAAGAGTGGCAAGGAGGTCTGGATCCAGGCGAGCTACAATCCGATCCTGGATCAGTCCGGCAAGGCATTCCGGGTGGTGAAATACGCCACCGACATCACCGAGCAGGTGCTGCAGAACGCAGATTTCAGCGGCCAGATCGCCGCGATCAGGAAGGCCCAGGCCGTCATCGAATTCACCCTCGACGGCAAGATCATCGACGCCAACGACAACTTCCTCAACACGCTCGGCTACTCGCTGAACGAGATCAAGGGTCAGCATCACTCGATGTTCGTCGATGTCGCCTATCGGCAGTCGACCGAGTACCGCATGTTCTGGGACAAGCTGGGCCGCGGCGAGTACGACTCCGGCCAGTACAAGCGGATCGGCAAGGGCGGCAAGGAAATCTGGATCCAGGCGAGCTACAACTCCATCATGGGGCCCGACGGCAAGCCGTTCAAGGTGGTCAAATATGCCACCGACATCACCGAGCAGATCAAGGCTTCGGCGATCCTCCAGGCCGCGGTCCAGCAGACCCAGGAGGTCGTCACGGCGGCGAAGGACAACGACCTTCGCCAGCGCGTGCCGCTGGAAGGCAAGACCGGTGACATCCGGCAGCTCTGCGAAGGCGTGAACGGCCTGCTCGATACCATGTCCTCGATCATCGGAGATGTGGCGGAGAGCGCTCACACGTTGAGCACGGCGGCGCGCGAGATCGCCACCGGCAACACCGACCTGTCGCAGCGCACCGAGGAGCAGGCGGCGAGCCTGGAAGAGACGGCGGCCAGCATGGAAGAGCTGACCTCCACCGTGCGGCAGAACGCGGAAAATGCGCAGCAGGCCAATAAGCTCGCTTCCTCCGCGTCGGATGTGGCGGTCCGCGGCGGCTCGGTCGTGGCCGAGGTGGTGACGACCATGGACGGTATCACCCAGGCCAGCCGCAAGATCGCCGACATCATCGGCGTCATCGACGAGATCGCGTTCCAGACCAACATCCTGGCGCTGAACGCGGCGGTCGAAGCTGCCCGTGCCGGTGATCAGGGACGGGGCTTTGCCGTCGTCGCTGCTGAGGTGCGCAACCTCGCCCAGCGCAGCGCCAATGCCGCCAAGGAGATCAAGGGTCTGATCTCGGATTCGGTGGCCAAGGTGGAATCGGGCTCGCGGCTGGTCGATACCGCCGGCAAGACCATGGAAGAGATCGTCCAGTCGGTGAAACGCGTCACCGACATCATGGCCGAGATCTCGGCTGCGTCGCAGGAGCAGCGCGCCGGGATCGAGCAGGTCAACAACGCCGTCACCCAGATGGACAAGGTCACCCAGCAGAACGCGGCTTTGGTCGAAGAGGCTGCGGCGGCCGCCAAGTCCATGGAGGACCAGACTTCGGCGATGGCCGACATGGTCGGCCAGTTCAACGTGCTGCCAGAGTTCGATCGCGGCAAACCGCAGGGCGGCAAGGCAAAGCTGACCGGCAATCCCGTCGTCGATCGTTCCTTGAGCTCGGGCAGGGAGCCCCTGCGTGCCAAGGCGCCGACGGCGCCGAGGGCGGCGCCAGCGACCAAGGCGGTCGACCACGAACCGGCGCGTCGGCGCGCGGCCGGTGCGGGCGACGCGGACTGGAAGGAATTCTAGTGGCTGTCAGCGGGCGTCATCCGGCAGCGCCGGTTGACGCCCGATCGGAAACGGGGAGTGGGTCGTGCAAGAAGAATTCGCGCTCGAGGACGGGGACTTCAGGAAGATCTCGAAGCTCGTGCTGGACACGGCCGGGATCGTGCTGAGCGACAAGAAGCGCGCATTCATCCATGGTCGGCTCGGCCGGCGCCTGCGTGCGCTCGGCCTGTCCGATTTCGGCGAATATTGCAATCTGTTGGAGACGAATGCGGGCGAGGACGAGCGTCTGAACCTGATCAATGCCATCACGACGAACCACACGAGCTTCTTTCGCGAGTCGCACCATTTCGACTATCTGAACAAGGTCATCCTGCCGAAACTGGTTCAATCCAACGCCGATCCCAGGCGGATCCGGATATGGTCAGCCGGCTGCTCGACCGGCGAGGAGCCATACACCATCGCCATGATCGTGCGCGGCTGCCTGCTGCCGCTGCACGGGTGGGACATCAAGATTCTCGCGACCGACCTCGACACCAATGTGGTCTCGCGTGCGGTGGCCGGCGTCTATGACGCCGAGCGGATCGAGAGCATCCCCGACACCTATCGCAAGCGCTATATGACGGTTGGCAGCGACGGCTGCGCCGTGATGAAGGACGAGCTGTGCGAGCTCATCACCTTCGCCAACCTCAATCTCCTGGGCGGATGGCCGATGTCGGGGCCGTTCGACGTGATCTTCTGCAGGAACGTGGTGATCTATTTCGACAAGGACACGCAGCGCCGCCTGTTCGACCGCTACGCCGAGATATTGAGACCCGACGGATGGCTGTTCATCGGCCACTCGGAAAGTCTGCTCAACGTCACCGACCGCTTCGATCTGGTGGGGCGCACGATTTATCGCAGGATCAAATGACAGGCCGCCGAACCAGAACCGCAGCCGCACGAACCTCCGACACCTCGCCCGAGCCGACGGGCGGGACGCGGCGCTATCGTGATCCCATGTTCGAGGAGAGCGCGATCAAGGTTTTCCCTGGCGAGCACTACGTTACCGGGCAGCCCGACGAGATGCTGGTCACGATTCTCGGTTCGTGCGTCGCGGCCTGCATCCGCGATCCCCTTGCCGGTGTCGGCGGCATGAATCATTTCATGTTGCCCGAGGCAAGCGGCGCGAGCTCCGGCTGGGACACCGCGTCGGCCAGCATGCGCTACGGCAACGTCGCCATGGAGCGACTGATCAACGACATCCTTGCGCGCGGCGGCCTGCGCCAGCGGCTCGAGGTCAAGGTGTTCGGCGGCGGCAACGTGTTGACCGGTTCCGCCAATATCGGACACCGCAACGCCGATTTCGTCGAGGACTATCTCGCCACGGAGAACCTGCCGATCGCCGCCCGCCATCTGCGCGGCACGCTGCCACGCCGAGTGCACTATTTTCCCGCAACCGGCAAAGTGCTGCTGCTCGAGCTGCAACGTACCGATCGTGACGCCTTGGTCCGCAGCGAAAGCTCCTACAAATCCAAAATCGAGGTCGAGCCGGTCGGCGGCTCGGTCGAACTGTTTTGAGGCTTGCCATGGGTGCCATCCGCGTTCTGGTCGTCGACGACTCCGCCTTCGTCCGCCAGATGCTCACCGAGCTCCTCTCTTCCGACGCGGCGATCACGGTCGTCGGCGCAGCGCCGAACCCGATCGTCGCGCGCGACATGATCAAGTCGCTCAATCCCGACGTCCTGACGCTCGATATCGAGATGCCGCAGATGGACGGCCTGGTCTTCCTGGAAAAGATCATGGCGCTGCGGCCGATGCCCGTGGTGATGATCTCGTCGCTGACCCAGAAGGGCGCAGAGACAGCCGTGCGGGCGCTGGAGATAGGTGCGGTCGATTTCGTCGCCAAGCCGACGGTCGGGCTCGTCGCGGGACTGCCGGCGCTGCGCGAGGAGATCATCGACAAGGTCAAGGCGGCGGCGAAAGCCAGGATACGGACGTCGTCGGGCGCGAGGCCGAGGCCCGTCGCACTGGCCAACGGCACGTCCTTCCTGTCGTCGGAAAAGATCATTGCCGTGGGCGCCTCTACCGGCGGCGTCGAGGCATTGCAGGAATTGCTATCGACTTTTCCGGCCGACTCGCCCGCGATCGTCGTGACGCAGCACATGCCGGCGTTGTTCACGGCATCGTTTGCCCATCGGCTGAATGACCATTGCGCGGTCTCTGTCAGCCAAGCCAAGAACGGCGAGCGCATCTTGCCGGGCCACGTCTACATCGCGCCGGGAGGATATCATCTCGAGCTTGCGCGCAACGGGGCGAACTATGTTTGTCGCGTCCACGACGAACCGGCGGTGTCCGGCCATCGTCCGTCCGTCGACGTGCTGTTCCGTTCGGTGGCGCATGCGGCTGGCTCCAACGCGGTCGGCATCATCCTGACCGGGATGGGCCGCGACGGTGCCATGGGGCTCTTGGAAATGCGCTCGGCGGGGGCGTCGACCGTGGGCCAGGACGAAGCGACCTGCGTCGTCTACGGCATGCCCAGGGCGGCGCACGACTGCGGCGCGACCGAGGTCGAGCTGCCGCTCGCCAAGATAGCCGCCCACGTTCTCGAGCAGTGCCAGGCGCTCGCGGGACGGGGAGTCAGGGTGTAGTCATGTTGCCCTGGAAACGCCGGCGCGTCGCGCCGCCGATAGCGCACGATCCGGAGGCGCCGCAGCCGCTGCAGCCCGATCGCTCGCTTGACGTCGAGCTGCTGCAGAAGTGGATGTCGCTCGCGCGCATGCAGCAGCGCGTCATCAGGACGCTGGTATCTGAGATCCAGCAGACTTCCGCCGTCGTGGAGACGGAAGCGGAGGCGCTCAGCGGCCGCTTCCAGCGGCTGGCCGTCTGCGCCGAGCAGCAGACCGCACGCGTCGAAAGTCTCAGCAAGCTCGCCATCGGCATTCAGATCGACGAAGAGGTGGTTCCGATCGACAGGATCGCCGGGCTCCTGGAGGATACTCTCAGCGACGTCGTCGAGAAGATCCTGCACTTGTCCAAGGATTCGATGTCGATGGTCTACGCGCTGAACGAGCTGAATGCCAATGTCGGGCGCGTCCACAACTGTATGGCGGAGCTGAACGGCATCAACCGCACCACGAACATGCTCGCGCTCAATGCCCGTATCGAGGCGGAGCGGTCCGGTACGGCTGGAGCGGCGTTTCGCGTCGTGGCGAACGAGGTGCGCGACCTGTCGCGCGCCACGCACGACCTGTCGATCTCGATGAATGGCGAACTGAAGGCGGTCACCGAGGGGATCGCCAGCGGGCACACGACGCTGCAGCGTGTCGCCACGATCGACATGTCGCAGAATCTCATGGCGAAGGACCGCCTCGAGGTCCTGATGTCCGCCCTGATCCGCAGAACCGAAATGCTGACGAGCGTGGTTGCGGACGCGGTCAAGGAAGCCGAGGTGATTGCGGCCGACGTCGAGGGCATGGTCACCGGCATTCAATTTCAGGACCGCGCCCGGCAGCGGCTCGAGCATGTCGTCGACACCCTGCACGTGGTCGACCAGGCGCTCGACGAGCTGAAGAGCGCGACCGAGGGGCGGCTGCCGGAAGCGTCCGGCGAGTCGTCGTTCGACGTCGAATGGGTGACGAGGCTGCTCGACCGCTTCACGCTGGGCGAGCTGCGCTCGCGATTCGTGGCGCAGATCCTCGAAGGAAAGCAGGCGGCCGATCTCGATGACGAGGCGGCTATCCGCGTTGAACCATCGGCAAGCGGGTCGGTGGAGTTGTTCTAGGAGGGATGACGATGCAGATAACAGTCGATCGTGACGCGGGGCGTATTGCGGTGGCCGGTGAGTTCACCTTCAACGATCACAGTCAGTTCAAGCAGATGATCATCGAGCTCTTCGAGGCGAAGGGGTCGACGATCACCATCGACCTGTCGAAGCTCGAATTCATCGATTCGGCCGGCCTCGGCATGCTGCTGCTGGCCAGGGACGAAGCCAGGAAGAACGACCGGCAGTTGATCCTGAAGCGACCGGGCGGCCAGGTGAAGCGCATGTTCTGCGTCACCAAGTTCAATACGCTGTTCACCGTCGAGGAGTGACGGCAGATGCAAGTCGACCAGGCGCGGCGGGTCAAGCCACCGCCCGGCCTCAGTTGCTGGGATGGCCAGTCGGTAGAGACGCTGAAGGAGGCGTTGTCGCCGCCTGCCACGACCTGTGTCGAAGCCGATCTGATCGAGGAGTGCGATTGCGGTGACGTGATCATCGAGCAGCGCGCGCCGGGCCAGCTCACGCTGATCGTGACCACGCGCTCGGCCTATCGGCACTCGATCGTCAAGGCGTTCATTGCCGCGATAGAGAGACGGACGGCGTTCTCCGAAGATCTGCGGGACCGGATCTACAGCTCGGCGCAGGAAGCGTTGATGAATGCCGTTTTCCACGGCAATCTCAGAATCGATCCCAACCTGCGGGACAGTCTCGAAGGGCTGCTCGCGGCACAGGAGGCGATCGAAGCCAAATTGACCTCGCCCGAGGTCGCACGTGCAAAGATTCGGGTCGTCGCGATCTGGAATGCGACGACCCTCAACGTCGTGGTCCAGGACTCCGGAAAGGGCTATGACGCGGCGGTACCGTCGAATCGGAAATCCCGTCAGCCGGGCGACCATGCCAGCGGAAGAGGGCTCGATATCCTTGAGGCGTTCTCCGACAAGGTGACGGTGTCGAACGGGGGGACCACGGTCAGCCTGGAGTTTCGACGATGACAGCCGTAGCCGCGAGCAACGAGCCCAGGGAAGCCGTGGTCGGGAAGCCGCGTCACGACTCGATCGAGAACGCCAGGATCCTGATCGCAGACGATGATCCGCTCAGCCGGCGCCTGCTTGCAGGAATTCTGCGTGCAGAGAATTTCAGGAACCTGCGGCTTGCCGAGGGCGGTGTATCGGCGATGGAGCAGCTCAAGGAATTTCGTCCCGATCTCCTGCTCCTCGACATGCAGATGCCCGACATGAGCGGGCTGGAAGTCTGCCGGAAGGTTCGTGCGGATTCCGAGCTGGCCGATATGCCCATCCTGATGCAGACCGCGACCGTCGATCGCAAGAAGATGGGCGAGCTGTTCTCGGGCGGCGCCTCTGATTTCCTCTCCAAGCCGATCAACCCGTCGGAGTTGATCGCGCGCGTCGTCATCCACCTCGAGCGATGGAATTCGCTGCGGGAGTTGCGCGCCTATCGGGAACGGATATCCCGCGAGCTCGAAGCGGCAAGGCGCATGCAATTCGAATTGTTGCCGCCGCCCGGCGCGCTGCAGCTGTTTGCCGAGAGCGCGGGACTGCGGATCGCGTCCTACAATCGATCGTCATCGGAGCTCGGTGGCGACCTCTGGGGGATGCTGCCGATCGACGCCGGATCGCTCGGCATCTTCCTGGCCGACTTCGCCGGTCATGGCGTGAATGCGGCACTCAATACCTTCAGGCTCCATGCGCTGATTCACGAATATCGGTCGCTGCACGACGATCCCGCCGAATTGACCTCGGTACTCAACGAGCGTCTGGTACGACTGCTGCCCCCCGGTCAATTTGCGACTTTCATGTACGTCGTCATCGATCATGCGGACGGCGAGCTTCGCTTTGCATCGGCCGGCGCGCCGCCCTTCCTTCTGGTTCCGGGTAGTGGCGGGCGTGCGCTGCTCTGTGAGGCGAGCGGGGTTCCGCTCGGGATTGAGCGGGGTTCGCGCTACTACCTGCAGCAGCATGCGTTTCCGAAGGATTCGCTGCTGTTCTTGTACAGCGATGGCTTGTCCGAATTCGTCGACGATTCCGGCAATCGCATCGGCGATTCCGGTCTGGCCAAGGCCTTGAGCAGCTGCAATCTCGGGCTTGATCCGCATGTGGTGATCGACTGCCTCTGCGCCGAAGCTGGCATCACCGAGAACGTGGCCTTGCAGGACGACACCACTGTCATCTGCATCGACCGCCGAGTCCTCACGAGAGCGGAGTCGTATCAGGACCGTTCGCCGGGGCAGCCTCCGGCCAGGTCGTCGATGGTTGGCGCCGATCAAGAGTGTTGAACATGCTGGAAACCGTTGAAACCGAACCCCTGTTTGCGAGCGATCAGCTCGACCTGTTGCGCGACGCGCTCGGCGAGGAAGGACTGTCGGTGATGCTGCTCGAACTCCCCGAGGCCGCCGGCCGGTCGCTCGGCGCGATCCAGGCGGCGCTCGATGCCGGGAATCTCGACGAGACGCGCAAGGCCGCGCACGTCCTGAAGGGGTTTTCCAGCAGCCTCGGAGCGGCCCGGCTCGCCTCGATGGCGCGCTCGATCGAGCTCGATCTCGATTCGGTCGCGGCGATCGCGGCGCGCATGCCGGCATTGGCGGCGACGGTCGAGGCGACGATCGCCGAGCTCGCCCGCCGCGCGCCAGGCGCCCAGGGCTGAGCACAGAGCCATGCCTCATCGACTCCAGGAGGTTCTCAACGAGGCGGAGGGGCGGCCCGTGCGGGCGTCGCGCGAGAGCGGTCTTCCCCTTGTCGCCATGCAGGCCGCAGCGATATTGACGCTGATGCTGGTGGTCGCCGCCGGTCTGTCGATTGTCAATCTTCACGAGCGCGTCGAGAAGGGCGCAAAGGCCAATCTGGCACAGTTGTCGATGGTGCTGGCCGAGGAGACGTCCCGCTCTTTCCAGGCGATCGACCTGGTGCTCAGGAACGCAATCGATCACCTCGCGGGCGAACGATTGGAGCGCGCGTCGGCGGAGGCGATGATCGCAAGCCGTCCGATGCACGAATATCTGAGGGAGAAGATGGCGATTCTTCCCCAGGTGGGCAACATCATCTTCATCGACGCGGAGGGGAAGCTCGCCAACCAGGCAAACTCCTGGCCGCCTCCGGCTACGTCGTTGGCCCATCGCGAGCAGTTCCGTTACCATCGTGACAACGACACGGCCACGCTGTTCGTCAGCGAGCCCGTCCGTAACACGGCCGATGGGGCCTGGACGATCTACCTGGCGCGCCGCGTGAACGATTCCCGCGGCAAATTCCTCGGCGTCATCCAGGCTGCGGTTCGGCTGGCCTATTTCGAGAGTTTCTATCGCTCGGTCGCGCTTCCCGAGGGCGGTTCGATTGCCCTGATGCGCGAGGAAGGAATGGTGCTCGCGCGCTATCCGCACGCAGAGAGCATGATCGGGCGTGTGCTCGGCGCGAGGCGAGGCGGCTCCGGCGAGGCGTTCGTCGAGGGCCCCGATGGCGTCACCAGATACGTCTCGTTTCATGCCGTCCCGGGCTTCCCTTTGCGGGTTTCGATCGCGATGACGCGGGAAGCCGTGCTGGGAACGTGGCGACGCGATGCCATCGTCCTGGCGTTGGGCGCAGCGCTGGCGGTCGCGACCATCATGGCCCTGCTGGCGCTCCTGTTGCGGCAGATCCGCAATATCAAGGGGTCGCAGATCCTGCTCTCGCGACAGAACGAGCAATTGGCACGCAGCAGGAAACTCCTGCTCGAAGCGCAGCGGATCGGCAAGGTCGGACACTGGATGAGCAATGCAGCCGGTGACACCGCGGTGTGGTCGCCGCAATTGTTCGAGATGGTGGGCATCCCGCCACAACCGAACGTGCCTTTCTCGACCTATATCAACCTCGTCCATCCCGACGATGTCGATAACTGTCTCGCGGAGCGCCGACGCGCCAGCGACGAGGGGACCGCTCTGGCGGTCGAACATCGTCTGATTCGTCCCGACGGATCCGTCGTATGGGTGAGAATGGAGGCTGCTCCGCAGTGGGATGCCGAGGGTCGCTTCGCCGGCCGGTTCGGCATCGTTCAGGACATCAGCGAACGCAAGGCGGCCGAGCAGGAGATCGAAAGATCGAGGCTCCGCCTCATGGATGCGATCGAATCCCTGGCAGAGGGCTTCGTCCTCTACGACAGAGAAGACCGCTTCGTCATGGCCAATACGCATTACAGGGAAATGTTCCCGGGCCTTGCGCGGGTGATGAAGCCCGGCATGAGCTATGAGCAGATCCACCGGATCGCCAATGATCAGGGCATATTGAATCTGAAGGGTATGGACTTCGAGGATTGGCTGAAGGAAAGAATGGCTTGGCACTATGCCGGCAGCAAGCCGCTTGAAATCCCGCAGCTCGACGGACGATGGATACAGATCATCGACCATCGCACGTCCGACGGCGGAACGGTCGGGCTGCGCACCGACATCACCGCCTTCAAGCGGATCCAGGCCGAGCTCGAGCAGAAGCTGGCCGACGTGCAGGCGATCCGCAATGATCTCGAGCTGCAGACGCAGGAGCTCGTGGCGACGTCCGCCGATCTGCGCAGCGCGCGCGATGCCGCCGAGGCCGCCAATCGCGCCAAGTCCGACTTCCTCGCCATCATGAGCCACGAGATCCGCACACCGCTCGGTGGCATGGTGGGAATGGTGGACCTCCTGCGTGGCACGCCGCTCAGCGACGAGCAGCAGCGCTACACGACCTTGGCCAAGGAATCCGCCGACCTCCTGCTCGGCGTCATCAACGACATCCTCGACTTCTCGAAGCTCGAGGCCGGCCGCCTGACGCCCGAAGCGATCGACTTCGACCTCAGGCATCTCATCGAAGGCCTGGCAACGGTCATGACTGCCAAGGCGAGCGAGCGGAAACTGGAATTGCGCACGGCGTTGGCGCCGGATCTCCGACAATATCTCAAGGGCGATCCCACCAGGATCCGCCAGATCCTCCTCAACCTCGTGAACAATGCGATCAAGTTCACCGAGCGGGGATCGATCGAGATCGGCGCCTCACAGCGCCTATTGCCCGATGGTTCGATCGAGCTTTCGATCGGCGTGAGGGATACGGGCATCGGCATGTCGCCCGAAGTTCAGAAGAACGTGTTCGACCCCTTCGTCCAGGCCGATACGTCGATCTCGCGGAAATACGGCGGCAGCGGACTTGGGCTTGCGATCTGCAAGCAGCTCTGCACCATGATGGGCGGACGTATCGGCGTCGACAGCACGCCGGGCGAGGGCTCGACGTTCTGGTTCACGGTCAAATGCGGCCAGGGCCGGCAGCCGGTCGCCGCGGCGCCTCAGCAGGTGGCGGTCGTCGACCGGCCGCTCGAGATATTGGTGGCCGAGGACAGCCCCATCATCGCAACCCTGATCTCCAGCCTGCTGCGCAAGCAGGGGCACCGGCCGACGATGGTCGTCAACGGCGCGGAAGCGGTCGCGGCCGCCTCGAAGGCGCTCTACGACGTCGTGCTGATGGATGTGCAGATGCCCGAGATGGACGGCATCTCCGCCACCAAGGCGATCCGGAATCTTCCTGGCGTCGCGCGCGACGTGCCGATCGTCGCCTTGACCGCGAACGCGCTGGTTGGCCAGCGCGAAACCTATCTTGCTGCCGGGATGAACGACTACGTCACCAAGCCGATCCAGCCGCCGCTCCTGTTCGCTGCGATCAATCGCTGGGCGCTCCGCGGCGCGGATGCGCCCGGCATCGCGGGCGTGGCGGAGACCGAGGAGGTCGCGTCGGTCTGACGTTTGGCCGCGGTCTTTCGGCGCGCCTGCCGTGGGGCGCGCCTACGATGCCGCGGCGTCCTTTCGGTAGCGGCTGCCGAGCGCGGCCACGATGCCTTCGGGATGCCGGATGCGCTCGGCCAGCATGTCGATGCGGTCGCCGCCCCAGAACAGCTCGCCGTTGAACACCATGGTGGGCACGCCGAACACGCCGAGCGCTTCCGCCTCGTCGATGATGCGGTCGTGCTCCGCCCGCGCCGGCCCGCGCGCATAGGCCTCGAATTCGGCGGCCGAGCCGCCGAGCGAGGCGATCAGATCGGAGATCGCCGGCAGGTCGTCGACTTCGATGTCGTGACTCCAGAACCGCCGAAACACCGCCTCGTGATAGGGGCGGAAGAAGCCATGGCGCTGCGCGAACAGCATGCCGGCGCTGGCAAGGAACGCGTCGTAGACGCGCCGCGTTCCCTTGAGGGTCAGGCCCTGCGCGTTCGCAAACCGTCGCGCATCCATGTAGAGGTAGCGGACCTTGCGCCAGAAATGCGGGGTACGCTCCTCCACGGTTCCCATGAATTCCGGGATGCGCAGCGTGTAGGGAAGCCATTCCAGCTCGACGCCATACTTCTCCTGGAGATCGAACAGCCGTTGGTTGGCGACGAAGGCATAGGGGCTCTTGTAGTCGGTATAGATACGGACGCGCGGCTTATCCATCGCTTATCCCCTCACGGATGTGGCGCCGAGCAGGCAGTCGCGGCTCTGATACGGCCCCGTATCAATGGGTCGCGGTCAGGCGGTACTGGTTCAAATCCGGATCATGGGTCATGCGCCAGTAGTCCACGAACCGCCACGGCATCGCGGAGAACACCCGGCCGCTCTTGTTGCGATAATAGGTGGTCATGCCGGGGTGGGTCCAGATCATCGCCTCGTGCTCGGTATCGACCCTGCGGACATAGTCGTCGAGCACGTCCTGGCGGACGTCGATCGCGCCGAGGCCGCGTTCGATCATCTCGACCAGGCAGGCCGAGATGTAGCGGCTCTGGCATTCCGACTGGAAGATCACGCTGCCGCCATGCGCGGGGCCGGCATTGGGGCCGAGCATGCAGAAGAAGTTGGGAAATTCGGGCACGGTGAGGCCGAGATAGGCGGTCGGGTTGTCGTTGGCCCACTTGTCGCGCAGGTTGACGTCGCCGCGGCCGGTGATCTCGAGGCGCGCCGCCATCTCGGTGACCCTGAAGCCGGTCGCGACCACGATGACGTCGAAGGGCCGTTCCCTGCCGTCGGCGGTGACGATTCCATCGCCGCTGAAATGATCGATGTCGTCGGTGACCAGTTCGACATTCGGCCGCCTCAGCGTCCTGAACCAGTTGTTGTCGAGCAGGATGCGCTTGCCATAGGGCGGATAGGTCGGCACGCATTTCGCGATCAGGTCGGGCCGCTCGTTCAGCTCCGACAGGATGAAATCGGTCAGTTCCTGCCGGTGGCGGTCATTGCCCTTGTTGACGGCGCGGTCGGGGTAGGGCCAGGCCGGGTCCTTGCGCAGGAACGGCAACAGGCCGTCGCCGTAGCGCCAGAACATGTTGAAGCGATACCACTGCACATAGAACGGCAGATGAGCCAGCAGCCACCTCGCGCGCTCGCTGATCGGATCGGAATAGCCCTTCACGGGCCGTGCCCATTGTGCGGTGCGCTGAAAGACCGAGACGGAAGCAACGCGGTCCGCGATTGCGGGCACGAGCTGCATTGCGGTCGCACCGGTGCCGATCACGGCGACCCGCTTGCCGTCGAGCGCGATGTCCTCGGACCACAGCGCGGGATGCACGATCAGGCCGCCGAACTCCTCGTCGCCCTTGAAGCGGACGCGCGAGGGGTCGTTGAGCTGGCCGATGGCGCTGACCAGCGCGGTGGATTCGAAGGTCTCCTCGCCGTCCTTCGTCCTCAGAGTTGAAACCCAGCGTTGCCGGCCTTCGTCCCAACGCGACGAGGTCAGCTCGGTGCTCAGTCGCAAGTGCTCCCGGATGCCGTACTCGGCAGCCACCTTCCTCAGGTAGTCGAGCAGTTCCTCGCGCTGGCAGAAGAAGCGGGTCCACGGATTCCGCGATCCGAACGAATAGGAATAGGAATGGTTCGGCGTGTCGACGCCGCAGCCGGGATAGCGGTTGACGTACCAGGTGCCGCCGAGCTCGGCGTTCTTCTCGACGATGGTGTAGGGAATGCCGAGATGACTCAGTGTGACGGCGAGCGCGATGGCGCAGACCCCGGCACCGACGATGAGGACATGCTGCCTCGCCAGCGTCGCGTCGGACGGGCGCCGGCTCCAGCGCGCCTCGCGCGCGACAAATCCCATCTCCTCGCGCATCAGCGGCGCATATTCCGGCGCGACATTCTCGCCGAGGCAGGTTCGCATCATCTTCAGCAGCAATTCCTCGCCGGGATCGGCAATGACCGGCTTCGGATTGCCGCGCGCGAACAGCTTCAATATGGCCTGACGGATTTCATCCTGAATGTCCGGCGGCACGCCCGCATCCGGATCGGGGATCAGGCGGACGTCGCGCTTCGGCCGGTAGGGCGGCTCCAGCCAGCGCTCGTCGCCGCTCATGTGTACCAGCACCATCAGCAGGCAGCGGATGTCGCCTTCGGCGATGGCCGAGCACAGGGCAAGCTCCTGGCGCGGCACGTCGATGTTCATGATGCTCGTCCTGGTGTCGTGCCATCGGAGCGAACGATCGCGCCCGGCGGTGCTATGTTGCGCTGGGGCGGTCCGCCATTTCCGCGGGCCGGAATGCTTGCGGTGCAGCAAGCAGCGACAGCTCGCCTATTGCGATAGGCATTATTGTGATTGATCGGGACGCGAGGTCTGCACAATGGCCATAATCCATAGTAAGTTCTTATCGTCATTATAACAATTCATCGCGAACAAAACATCAAGAGCGGGAGGGCGACATGCGGGTGAAGTGCGCGAAAGTCCTGAGCGCGTTGGCGGCAGGATTATTTTTTACGTCTGCCGGCGCGTTGGCGGCCGAGCCGCCGAAGGAGATGAAGATGTACGTCTTCACGTCCGGCGCGCTCAATCTCGACAAGTCGCTGATCCAGAACGGCGCCAGCGGCAAGGTGCAGATTCCGGTCGGCTTCTTCCTGATCCGCCACCCCAAGGGCGACGTGCTGTTCGATTGCGGCAACAACGACAAGATCATCACCAATTCGGACTATTGGGGGCCGTTCATTGCCGCGCTTGATCCGGGCCGCACGCCGGACATCGCCATCGATGCCCAGCTCTCCAAGATCAACGTCAAGCCGTCCGACATCAAATATCTCGTGCTCGGGCATTTCCATGTCGACCACGCCGGCAACATCGGCAAGTTCCTCGATTCCACCATCGTGTACCAGCGGGACGAGATCAAGAACGCGTTCTGGCCTGCGCCGGGCTACGCGACGTTCTTCATCACCGACGATTTCGCCATGCTGAGGAATGGCGTCGGTGGCGGCATGCCGAGCAAGTACAAGACCATCGAGCTCGACGGCGATCTCGATCTGTTCGGCGACGGCAGCATCTACATCCATCGCTCCGTGTCGCACACGCCGGGGAGCCAGATCATGGTGGTGCGCCTGCCGAAGACCGGTACGGTGGTGTTGACCAGCGACGCCGTCTATCTGCAGGAGAATCTCGACAAGAACATCCTGCCGAGCGTCGGCAGCGTCTATGATCCGGTCGGTATGCTCGACGCCTATGCGTGGGTGCGGCGGGTCCGCGACACCGAGAAGGCCGACATCATCTACGCGCACGACCCCGACGTGTTCAAGGCGCACAAGCACTCGCCCGAATTCTACGAGTGAGCGTGCGCGCATCATCGCCGGCGTGATGGAGGCACGACCTGGACATCGGGGTCGTGCCTTGTCGCCGTTTGCGACGGCTTCAGGCGTTTCGGATGTGTGAGCAGCCATGTCCCCGGTTGTGCTGGCCGAGCATGTGACGAAGTGGTACGGGCCGCGCCGGGCGGTCGTCGACGTCTCCTTCGTCATCGAGCCCGGTGAAATCGTTGGACTGCTCGGGCCGAATGGGTCGGGCAAGAGCACCCTGTTTCGCATGCTCACCGGCTATCTGGTACCAACATCCGGACGCATCGAGGTCGCGGGCCATGACGTCGTTGCCGACTCGCTCGCCGTTCGCCGGACGATCAGCTATGTGCCGGAGGATGCTCCGCTCTACGATCACATGCGCGTCGGCGAGTTCCTGCACTTCATGGCGAGCCTGAAGGGCCTGCGCAGGTCGGGCGTGAAGGCCGCGGTGGAGGCCGCGGCCGAACGGCTCGATCTGACGCGGGTGATGACGCTCCCGACGGGCAAGCTGTCGCGCGGCTTCCGCCAGCGCGTCTCGATCGCGCAGGCGCTGCTGGGCGACCCGAAGGTCCTGGTGCTGGACGAGCCGACCAGCGGGCTCGACCCGCATCAGGTGATCGCCGTTCGAGACCTGATCCGGTCGCTCGCGGACAGCCGCACCGTTCTGCTTGCTTCGCACATTCTGCCCGAGATCGAGAAGATCGCTTCGCGGGTGATGATCCTGCTCGACGGCCGCTTGTTGACCACGGACGCGCTCAACGGGGCCGGAGCTGGTGTGACGTTGCAGCTTGCAGCCGCCGCATCCGAAGATGCCGTCCGCGCCGCGACGGCAGGCATCGCCGGCGTGCGCGACATTGCGGTCGATCCCGAATCCGGCGGCGGACGGCCGCGTTATCTCATTCGGGCGGAGCCGCGTTCGTCGTTGGCGTCGGAGATCGTGGCCGTGCTGGTGGCGGCCGGCATCGCCGTGTCCGAGGTGACGGAACGGCGGGTGGACCTCGAACGCATTTTCCTGGAGCTGACCCGGCAGCCGGCGAGGGTGGCGGCATGAGGAATTTTGCGACGCTGCTGCGCAAGGAGGAGACGGCGCTGTTCTCCTCGCCGATCGCCTATGTGGTGATGACGGTCTTCCTGCTGATCATGGGTTACAGCTTCACGCTGACCTTGTTCCTCAGCCACCAGCCGAGCATGGTGCACATCTTCTTCCAGATGTTCGTGCTGTTCATGCTGACCGCGCCACTGATCACGATGCGGCTGCTGGCGGAGGAGCGGAAGCTGCGGACGCTCGAGGTTCTGCTCACCGCGCCGGTCTCCGAGGTCGCGATCGTGCTCGCGAAATTTGTCGCCAGCATGAGCCTGATCGCGGTGATGCTGGTGCTGTCCGGCGCCTATGCCGCGGCGCTGGCGTGGTTCGGCGATCCGGACTTCGGCCCGATCTACAGCGGCTACCTCGGACTGGTGCTCTTTGCCTCCGCGCTGGTCGGCACCGGACTGTTGGCCTCGGCGCTGACCGCAAACCAGGTGATTGCGGCGCTGGTCTCGCTCAGCGTGTTCCTGATGCTCTGGATCATCGATAATTTCGGCTGGCTGCTGCCGAGCCCGGCCGACACGCTGGTGGTCAACCTGTCGCTGTCGGTGCATTTCCGCCCGTTCGCGGTGGGCTCGATCTATCTCTCCGATGTCGGCTTCTTCCTCAGCGTCACGCTCTTGACGCTGCTGTTGACCGTGCGGGCGCTGGCGCGGCGTTGAGGGGTGATGATGTTCCGCTCGGCCAGATCCGATGTCACCTTGGTCGTGCTCGTCATTGCCGCAATCGTATTCGGTGGATCAGGCTTTGGCGGATTTGGCGAGAAAGCGTCGAGCAGTCTGCTGTTCGTCGGCTGGTCGCTGACGCTGCTCGTGCTGTTCATGCTCGCCGTTCGCCTGCCGCTGCGCGGCGGCGGTTCGCGCTGGACCGCGTGGCTGATCAATGCGCTGATCGCGACGGCTGCGACCGCTGTCGTGATCGCCGCCAATGTCGCGCTCTACCGCCATGATGCCCAGTTCGACGTCTCTCGCGAGGGCCGCAACACGCCGCCGCGGCAGCTCACCGACGTCATCGATCACCTGACGGCGCCGCTGGCGCTGACCTATTTCTACAACGCCGGCGATCCGAATGCGCTGGCGACCCGCGATCTGCTCGAGACCTCGGCGCGGAACCATCCGCTGCTGACGTTCCGCGCCATCGACCTCGACAAGGAGCCGGGGCTGGCGCGCGACATCGGCGTGCATGCCTACAACACCGCGGTGCTGCAGACCGGCGGCCGCAAGGTGCAGGTCGAGAATACCACCGATGCCACGCGGCTCGGCTATGCGGCGTTGCGCGCGCTCCGCGCACAGCCGCAGACCGTCTGCTTCGTCACCGGACATGGCGAGACGTTTCGCCCGACGCCGTCGCATTATCATTTCAGCCACGTCGAGACGCTGCAGGGGGAGGAAAGGCCAGGCGCGGGCGACGTGCTGGTGGCGGAGCCGGAGCAGCTCGATCGCTTCCAGCTCGGGCTCGGCGAGATCGGTTTTGACAGCCACGGCATCGTCACGGCGACGGCGGACGCAATCCCGTCGGATTGCACCGTCGTGGCCGAGATCGGCCCGCGCACGGCGTTGGCGCCCGGCGAGGCGGATCGCGTGGCCGACTATCTGAAGCGCGGCGGCCGGCTTCTGCTGTTGCTCGATCCGGTGTCGCCGGTCGATGCCGACTTTGCGAGCCGCATGCTGGAGCCGGTCGGGCTCTCGACGCAGGCGGCGATCGTCATCGATCCGCTGAATCATTTCCGCACCGATCCGGACAAGGTTGCCGTTCCCTACTATCCGCCGCACCCGATCACGCAGCGGCTGGCGCTCACCGTGTTTCCGCAAGTGCGGCCGCTGCGCGTGAGCCAGCCGCCCAAGGGCGTGATCTCGACGGTGCTGGCCGCGAGCAGCCAGGACGGCTTTCTGCGACCGCCCGCGGCCGCCGGCGGCCTGACAATTGGCGCCGAGGGCGAGGCGACCGCCAACGCCGACCGTGGCGCGCGGCCGCTGCTGGTCGCGCTGGAAGGGACTTGGCCGGGCGCGACGCCGGACCGGCGCTTCCGCCTGGTCGTCGCCGGCACCAGCAAGATCACGACCAACGAATATTTCCCGTACGTCTCCGATGGCGCTTTGTCGGTCGCGATGGTGCGCTGGCTGGCCGATGACGAGACCGTGCCAAATCTGACCCCACAGACCTTCAGCCAGCCGGAGATCGTGCTCACCAGCCGACAGATGCGTGACACCTTCATCGTGCTCGAGGTGCTGCTTCCGCTCAGCACGATCCTTGCCGGCGTGGTGGTGTGGTGGAGGCGGCGGTGACGGTCTCCGCTCGTCGAGGTGTGGCGCGCTGGACCGTCCCGGTTGCGGCAGCCATTGCCGTCGCGCTGCTCCTGGCGTTTGACGTCTCCGGTCACTGGCCCGAGATGCGCAGCAAGGTTTCCTTCGCGGCCGAGGGTCTGCTGACGGCGGCGCCCTCAGACATCGATCGCATCGAGCTGCGCGAAGGCTCGGATCGCGTCGCGCTGCATCGCGCCGCGGGCGGGTGGTCGATCGATGGCGGGTCGGACACGGTGCCAGCCGAGCTCGCCGCCCATCTCGAGACCGCGCTCCGGCTGTTGCATGTCAGCAAGCCCTCGCGCGAGATCGAGGCAGGCGAGCTCACCGCGGCGAGCTTTGCGGCGTTCGGGCTCGATCCGCCGGTGGACGTCGCCGTGCTGGAAACCCGCGCCCGGCCGGCGGCGACGGTGAACTTCGGCAGCCTCAATCCGGCCGGCACGTCGCACTATGTCAGGCTGTCAGGCGCGCCGACGGTCTATCTGATGGGGCGCCATGTCCGTGAGGAATGGCGGGTCGTCCTCGACATGGCGCGTCGGCTGCGGGAGCGCACTGAAACGGCGGTCGCCTCCCGCGGCGCCGGCCTGCTGTTGCCGGTGTCGATGGCGCAAGTCTGGGCGCTCGAGATCGTGTTTGCGGGCAAGCTCACGCGATTCGAGCGCGACGGCGCCGGCAACTGGTTCAGGCATCTCGGTCAGCATAGCCATGCTGCGGGGAGTGTCGCGCATGTCGCCGATCCCGCGCAGGCGCGCCTGATCGACGCCGCCTTGGGCCCGCTCGACGCCGCTGCGGTGGAGACGCGCATTGGCGCCGCCGACGCGGCGCGGTTGGCGCGCGACGGCCTCGCGCTGCCGGCGCTGATCGTGCTGTTCTATGCCCGCGATTCCTCGGCACCGCTCGCGCGGCTCGAATTCGGTGCGGCCGCAGACAGCCTTGATCGTTACGCCCGGCTCGCGCCGGATGGCACGGTGGTGACCGTTGCGGAGTTCGAGGTTCGGCGGCTGACCGAGCTGCTCAAAGCCGTGGGAGAGGGCTCGTGAGCGGGGTACGCCTGCTCCTGCTTGGGATCGTGCTCGCCTTCGGCACGGCGCAGGCGCACCAGGTCAATCTGTCGACCGCACGTGTTACCCTTGGGGCGGACCGCGCGGTTACAGTCGAGGTCGCGTTGAAGGGCAGCGACGCCGATCGGCTGGCCGGCACGGCGATTTTCGACGCGGCGCGCGACGCGGTCGATCCGGCGCAAGTCGTCGGTTCGGCGGCAGCGATCACTGCTTATATAAGGTCTCATATCGCCGTGACCGGCGCCGACGGAGCGCCGCCGTGCGAGCAAGGCACGCCCGCGCTGGTGCCGGACGGGGACGGTGTCATCTATCGCGCCAGCTATTCCTGCCGCAACGTCTCCGGCGACATCGTCTATCGTTCCACGGTCCTGACCGAGACCGACCCCAGTGCGCGGCAGGTCGTGCTGATCGGTGACGGCCCGGACGCGCCGCAAGCGCTGCTCGACGCCAGCAACACCAGCGTGATGCTGTCCGCGCCGGCGCCCTCATTGCTCTCGACGATGCAGCGCTACCTCGTCACGGGCATCGAGCACATCTTCCTGGGCTATGACCACATCGCCTTCCTGGTCGCCGTGGTGCTGTGGGCGCGGCGGCTCTTGCCGGTCATCAAGATCGTCACCGCCTTCACCGTCGCGCATTCGATCACGCTGTCACTCGCCGCGTTGAACCTCGTCATCATCCCGAGCATCGTGGTCGAGCCCGCGATCGCCGCCTCGATCGTGTTCGTTGCGCTGGAGAATTTCTTCTCGCGCGACATCGACCGCCGCTGGCGCATCACCTTTCTGTTCGGGTTGATTCACGGCTTCGGCTTTGCCGGGGCGCTGCGGGAGGTCGGACTGCCGCCGAACGCCGTCGCGGTGGCGCTGGCCGCCTTCAATGTCGGCGTCGAGATCGGACAGGTGGCGATCGTGTCGCTGGTGATCCCCGCACTGATGGTTCTCGACGCATTGCTGGCGGCCGACCGTGCCAAGCCGGCCCGCGCCGCGCCGTTGGTCTATGCCCTATCCGCGCTGATCAGCCTGCTCGGCGGCTACTGGTTCCTGACGCGCATCATCGAGGCGTGACTCAGCCGAGCGTGAGCCAGGGCCGCGCCGTCGCATCCTCCGTCTCGAACTCTGTCACCTCGTGCGTCAGCGACGTCGTCAGGTCGAGATCGTCCCAGCCGTTCAGCAATTTGGTGCGCCAGATCGGATCGATGGTGAAGGCAAAGCTGCGGTTGCCGATCCGGATCAGGCCATCCTTCAGATCGACTGTCGCACTCGGGTGGCCGCTTTCGAGCAGCGCCAGCATCTCTTCCGCATCGCTTTCGCTCACCTTGGCCGGCAACAGGCCATTGTTGACCGAGTTGGCGGCGAAGATGTCGCCGAAGCTCGGCGCGATCACGCAGCGGAATCCGGAATCCATCAGCGCATAGACCGCGGCCTCGCGCGAGGAGCCGGCGCCGAAATTGCGCCGCGCCACCAGGATCTCGGCGCCCTGCGCCTCAGGCCGGTTGAGCGGAAAGTCCGGCCGCTTCTCACCGTTCTCGTCGAGACGCATGTCGTGGAACAGGCATGGGCCGTAGCCTTCGGCCCGCGAGCGCTTCAGGAAGCGTGCAGGGATGATGCGGTCGGTGTCGACACTGGCGAGCGGCAGGGCGCACGCGGTGGCGTGCAGGATGTCGAACGGCTTCATCTTGCCTGCTCCCGCAACAGCTCGCGCATGTCGGTGATCCGCCCGGTGACCGCGGCGGCGGCGGCCATGGCCGGCGACATCAGGTGCGTGCGGGCGCCCGGTCCCTGCCGGCCCTTGAAATTCCGGTTGGTGGTGGAGGCGCAGCGCTGGCCGGGGCTCGCGATATCGCCGTTCATGCCGACGCACATCGAGCAGCCGGAATCGACCCATTCGAGCCCGGCGGCGAGGAAGATCCTGTCAAGACCTTCCTGCTCGGCCTGCTGCTTGACGAGGTGCGAGCCGGGCGACACCAGTCCCGGAATCTTCGCTTGTCGCCCGGCGAGAATGCCGGCGGCGGAGCGCAGATCCTCGATCCGGCTGTTGGTGCAGGAGCCGATGAAGACGCGGTCGATCGCGATGGTCTCGATCGGCTGGCCGGGGTCAAGGCCCATATAGGCGAGCGCCTCGCGGATGTGGCTGGCGCGCGAGGGATCGGCGACGGCATTGGGATCGGGCACAGACGCATTCACTGGCAGCGCATCTTCGGGGCTGATGCCCCAAGTGACGGTCGGTGCGATCTCGGCGCCGCGCAGGGTGATCTCGCGATCGAAGGCGGCGTCGGCATCGCTCGTGAGCTGTCGCCAGTGGGCGAGGGCCTGCTCCAGCAGGCCGTCCTTCGGCGCAAACGGACGGCCTTCGACATAGGCGAAGGTGGTCTCGTCGGGCGCGACCATGCCGCAGCGCGCGCCGCTCTCGATCGAGAGGTTGCACAGCGTCAATCGGCCTTCCATCGACAAGGCGCGGACCGCCGAACCCGCATATTCGATGGCGTGACCTTGGGCGCCGTCGGCGCCGATCCTGGCGATCATCGACAGCGCGATGTCCTTGGCGCTGGTGCCCGGCGGCAGCGCACCGTCGACGGTGACGCGCATCTTCTTGGGCTTCTTCTGCCACAGGCATTGCGTCAGCAGCACATGGGCGACCTCGGAGGCACCGATGCCGAAGGCCAGCGTGCCGAACGCGCCATGGGTCGAGGTATGGCTGTCGCCGCAGACGAGTGTGAGACCCGGCAGCGTCAGGCCTTGCTCCGGGCCGATCACATGGACGATGCCCTGGCGCGGGTCCGTGAGGCCGAACAGACGGATGCCGTTGCTGCGGCAATTCTCGTCGAGCTGTCGGATCATCCGGGCGAGCTCGGGGGCGATGGCGTTGGAGTCGCGGTTGCGCGTCGGCACGTAGTGGTCGGCGACACCCACTGTGAGGTCAGGCCGCCGCACCTTGGCGCGCTTCTCCTTCAATTTGTCGAAGGCGAGGAACGAGCCTTCATGCACCAGATGACGGTCGATGAACAACAGCTCGCTGCCATCCTCCCGTCTCGTGACGACATGGGCGTCCCAGATCTTGTCGAACAGCGTCCTTGGTTCCGTCACCCTTCGTTTCCTTCTTTTTCTTGGAGATCGAAGAAGCGATGGCCGCGCTGCCCGATCCAGTCCGCATAATAGGCCACGGCTTCGACGGGAGTCATGAAGCGAAAATCGAAATCCTGCCTGAACCGATCTGCATGCATCGGCCGACGGGAGCGGCTGAGGTCGTCGTGATAGGCGATCGCGCCATCGCCTTGGGGGACCGGCATCGTCGCGATCTGCACGCCGGGAAACCGCGGCGCCAGCGCCTCTGCAAGCAGTCGCGCGTTCCAGGTCTCGCCAAGGCTCAGATTGTAGAGATCATGCGGCAGCCGATCCGCGGTGAGCAGCAGCGCCAGGGCCCTCGCGACATCAGCGCTCAAGGTCCAGTCGCGCTCGCCTTTCTCCGCGAGGACGAGGTTCCTGCCGCTCGCCATTGCGGCTGCGATCTGGAACGGCGGGCTCAACGTCTCGCGCAGGCCGGTGTCATGCTCCCAGGGGCCGAACACGGCCGTGATCCGCGCGGTCGCGGTCGAGAGGCCGAAAGCGCGCGCGGCTTCGGCGACGAGGCGCTCGCTGGCGAGCTTGGTGAAGCCATAGAGCGTGGCCGGGGCAGGAGAGAGCCGTTCGGTGATCGGCTCCGGATCGAAGGCGGCATTGCCATAGACGGAGCCCGAGCTTGGATAGACGAAGCGCTCGATGCCGGCACGGCGGGCTTCCTCCAGCAGCACGGCGGTCGAGACCGTGTTGACGTCGAGCGCGTCCGTGGCGGTGGCGATGGTGCTGTTCGGAGCGAGCGTGATGGCGGCGGCATGCAGGATGCGGCGGACGCGATGGCGCGCGATGGCCTCGGCCAACAGGCGGCGATCGCGGACGTCGCCTGTGACCACGGACAGGCGGCCGGGATGCCTCGCAAGCGCTACATCGACAGTGGCAGCCAACGGTTGCTTGTTGAGCGCCACGACGTCGTGGCCCTGCGCCAGCAGGGTTTCCAGCACGTTGATGCCGACAAATCCGCCGGAGCCGGTGACGAGAAGGCTCATGCGTTGGTCTCGAAGGGGGCGCGCGCCGCCATGTGGGCCTGGTAGGTCGCCTCCATCGCTGTGCGCGGCGCGTTGTTGTCGCCGACCTGGACCACGGGAAGACCGGCCTCGCGCAGCGCCCGGTAGAGCGCGTGGTCGCTGCGATTGTGGTCGACGGCAACCAGCGAGGAGAACCCGGCGAGACGCTCGGACGCGCCGGTCGAGAGGTCCTCGACCTCGAGCGCATCACCACTGAAGGCGCGCACCGCGCGCAGCGTAGCGATCCGCACCTTGCGCTCGCGCAGCCGCCGGCTGTTGGCGAGCGTGGAATAGATCGTGGCCCGCCAGGCGTAGCTGGCCGCCGGCACGAACAGGGTCACGGCCTTGCCGATGTCGGCGAAGAATTCGACCGCCGACAGCGCGCCCCATTCGCCGGTGCGGTCATAGACCGCGACCGATGCGCCGAGCTTCTGCGGCGCCTGCACGGCTTCGGGCAAGGTGAAGACCCTGCCATTGCCGGAAATCGCGACCGGCATCGTATGGGAGCCGGTGGCAAGAATGACGCGGTCGGCACCGAAGGCCGCAACCGCGTCGGCCGTGGCCGTGCGGTTACGCTCGATCTTGACCCCGAGACGGCGGATCGCCTCGACCTGGAAGCAGACGAAGTCCTTGAAGTTGGAGCGCTTCGGCATCAGCCAGGCGGTGCGGAGCTGGCCGCCCAGCGCATTGCTGCGCTCCCACAACGTGACGTCATGGCCGAGGGCTGCGGCCACTCGCGCTGCTTCGAGCCCGGCCGGGCCTGCGCCGATCACGAGAAACCTTCGGCGTGCCGCGTCGTTGATCATCTCCGGCTCGGCATATTGCCCCTCCAGCCCGGCGACCGGACTGATCAGGCAGCGGATCGGCAGATTGCGCTCCAGCATGCCGGCGCAGCCCTGGTTGCAGCCGATGCACTGGCGGATCTCGTCGAGACGGCCCTCGATCGATTTGCGGACGAGGGCCGGCTCGGCGAGATGCGCGCGCGCCATGCCGACGGCATCGGCACCGCCGGCGGCAAGGAGCGCTTCCGCCTGCTCGAGCTTTGTGAAACGGCAGACGGCAAACACCGGCATGTCGAAACCCGCCGCGCGCAGGCCCGTGCGGATGCGGGCCGGCAGGCTGCGAAACGGCGCGGGATCGAACGCCATGTCCGCCATCTGCGTCGCCAGCGAATAGGAGGCCTGATAGGCCGAGTGCGAGACGTTGACGAAGTCGATCCTGGCCTCAGTCGCCAGCATCGGCACCATGCGCGCGACCTCGTCGATGCCAAGGCCGCCCTCGCTATATTCGTCGCCGCTGATGCGGATGCCGAGGCAGAAATCCCGTCCCAGCTCGCTGCGCAGCGCGGCCAGCACCCTGGCCGGAAAGCGCAGCCGGTTCTCGATCGATCCGCCATATTGGTCGTCGCGCTGGTTCGACAGCGGCGACAGGAATTGCTGCAACAGATGGCCATGGGCCATCTGCAGTTCGATGCCGTCGAAGCCGGCCGCGACCAGGTTGCGCGCGGTGGTGAGGTGGGCGTCGATCACCTCTTCCATGTCGTATTCGTCCATCGGCCGCGGTGGCAGTGCCGAGATCGACCAGGGAATCGGCGAGGCGCCCCAGGACACCGTTCGCTCGAAATCGCCTTCGACCTGGCGGCCGAGATGGATGACCTGGCCGAGAATGTGGGCACCTTCGTTCCTCACCGCGTCGGTGATGCGGCGAAACGGATCGATGCAGGCCGGGTCGAAGCCGGAGACCGCCTGCGGCCGGCCGAGCGAATTGGCATGCACGCGGATGGATTCGAAGATGATGGCGCCGACGCCGCCCTTCGCGCGGGCCGTGTGATAGTCCAGATGCCGCTGGCTCGGCAGATGGTCGACGCCGAAATTCGTCGTATGCGCGGGGACGAAGATGCGGTTGCGAAAGCCCAGGTTTCCGACCTGGAGCCGGCTGAGGGCCCTTTCGAACGGCTGAGGCATGGTGCCAAACTCTCTTACGCCACGGTCTCTAGCTACCGCCTGGCTCGATCCCTGCGCGGCAGCGTGCAGCGGATTGACCGAACCTGTCACGTTTTTTATACAGAAGCTGTATTGGAAACAAGATAGCTTGAGGGACTGGCGTTGCGCGCCGCTTCAGAGCCGCTGAAGGCGCGGCGGGTCTACCTGCTGCTGAAGGACAAGATCGCCTCGGGCGAGCTTGCCGCGGGCGATCGGCTGCCGGGCGAGTTCGCGCTGGCGCAGGCGCACAACGTCTCCCGCGTCACCATCCGCCAGGCGCTGGATCTGTTGGCCAGCGAGGATCTGGTGCAGAAGCGGAGCGGTTCGGGCACCTATGTGCGGCGTCCGTCGCAGAAGGTCCGCACCGTGCTGGCTGATGTCGCCAATGTCTTCGCCCATCTGATCGAGATGGGGCGCACCACCGACGTCAGGCTGCTCTCGTTCGACTACGTCAATCCGCCCGAGCAGGTCCGGGAGGCGCTGGAGCTCGCGCCCGACGAACGGTCGCAGCGCTCGGTGCGCGTCCGCCTGGTCGACGGCGTCCCGTTCTCCCATCTGGTCGCGCATGTGCCGGAGAGGATCGGTCGCAATTTTTCGCGCGACGACCTCGCCAAGGCGCCGCTGCTGGAATTGATCGAACGGGCCGGGCACAAGGGCGCTTCCGCCAGGCAGGAGATCAGCGCGGTGCTGTCGAGCCCCGAGGTCGCCGAGGCGCTCGACATCGGCGTCGGATTGCCGCTCGTGGCGCTGCGCCGCGTCGTCTATGATCAGGCAGGGCGCCCGATGGAGCATTTGCAGGCGCTGTACCGGCCCGACCGCTACACCTTGCAGATGAATCTGGCCCGCACGGGGGACGAAGGACACCGGCACTGGAGTCCGACAGCCGAGGTTTACCGGAGAGAGCGCCTTCGCCGGAGGCAGCCAGTCAGGAAGAAGGTGAAATTGAAATGAGGCGTTCCTCGAAGCCCATGTCCCGGAAGCCCATATCCCGCCGTGCCGTCCTCAAGGCCGGCGCCGCGCTGACGACGCTGGTCGCGGCCCCCGGCGTCCTTCGCGCCGAGCCTGCGCCCGTCAAGGTCGGCCTGCTGCAGCCGATCAGCGGCGCGTTCGCGCTCGACGGCGATCTCGCCAAGACTGGTGCCGAATATGCGGTGAAGGAGATCAACGACGCCGGCGGCATCAAGACGCTCGGCGGTGCCAGGCTCGAGCTCGTGATCGGCGACAGCCGCTCCAATGCCGAGGCCGGCGCGCAGGCGACGGAGGATCTGCAAGGCGCGGGCGTCTCCGCCGTGCTCGGCGGCTTCGCCTCCGGTATCGCATTGACGGCGACCCAGGCGGCCGCGCGCTATGGCCTGCCGTTCATCGTCGACTGCGCCGTGGCCGACACCATCACCGAGCGCGGCCTCAAGAACACCTTCCGCTTCAACCCGAACTTCTCGATGGCGACGGAGCTCGCGCTGAAGAACCTGGTGAAGCTGAACGATGACGCCGGCAAGCCGGCGAAGACGGTCGCGATCGTGCACGAGGACGGCCTGTTCGGCTCCGGGCTCGCGAAGCTGATGCAGGAGAAGCTGCCGCCGCTCGGCTTCGAGGTGCTCGAAAGCATCGCCCATCCGACGCCGGCGCGGGACATGTCGAACGTCGTGCTGCGCATCCGCTCGCTCAACCCCGATCTGATCGTGCCCTCGCATTATTTCAACGAGTTCGTGCTGTTTGCGCGCACTTTGCAGCAGCAGCGAGTGCGGCCGAAGGGCATCTATGCGGTGTTCGGCGGCGCCGCCTCGAGCTATCGCTTCGTCAACGAATTTCCGGAAGCCGCCCAGGGTGTCATGGACTGCAACCATTGGGGCGATCCGAAGAACCCGATCACCACCAAGCTGCGCGAGACCGTCACGGCGGCCGGCAAGTTCTACGCCTACAACACGCCGATCAACTACTCGCTGGTCCACGTCTTCGCGCAGGCCGTGGAGAAGGCCGGCAGCGCCGACCGCGAGAAGATCATCGCCTCGCTTGCGACGAACGAGTTCGACAGCGGCCTCATGCCCTACGGCAAGACCAAATTTAACGACAAGGGACAGAACACCAGCGCGCTGCCGCTCAACACCCAGGTCCAGGGCAAGGACATCAAGGTGATCTATCCGGCGAACTATGCCGAAGCCAAGCCGGTATTCCCCATCAACAGTTGATCGATGAAGGGCGAGGTGGCGGCGCGCCGCCACCTCGCATCTCGCGGAAGGACAGGATGTACTCGCCCGAAATCGTCATCGAGGCGCTGCTGAATGGGCTCATGCTCGGCGCGATCTATGCCCTGATCGCGCTCGGGCTGACGCTGATCTACGGCGTGCTGCATATCGTCAACTTTGCGCATGGCGCGCTGTTGACGGTGGCGATGTTCGCGGTCTGGGTTTTGTCCGCACGGTTCGGCATGGATCCCTATCTGTCCATCGCGATCGTCGCGCCGCTGATGTTCGCGTTTGGCTATGTCTTGCAGCGCTTCATCATCGGCCCGGCGAGCCATGGCAAGGACAACAGCATCCTGCTGGTGACGCTCGGGCTTTCCATCATCATCGAGAACGCGCTGCTGGCCGGCTTCCAGTCGGACACGCGGACCATCAACACCGACTATTCGTTCCGGGTCGTCGAGATCGGGCCGTTGCTATTGTCGTTCCCGCGCGTGGTCGGGCTCGGCGTTACCGTGCTGACGACGCTGTTGCTGTGGCTGGTGCTGAACCGGACCGACACCGGCAAGGCGATTCGCGCGGTTGCGAAGGAGAAGCTCGGCGCGAGCCTGGTCGGCATCAGCGTGCCCCATGTCTATGCCATGACGTTTGCGATCGGCTGCGCCTGTCTCGCGGTCGCGGCGGGCCTGTTGATGCCGTCCTTTTATGTGAGCCCGAAGACCGGCGCCGCCTTCGTGCTGGTGGCCTTCACCATCGTCGTGTTGGGTGGCATGGGATCGGTGCCGGGCGCGCTGATCGGCGGGCTCCTGATCGGGCTGGTGGAGGCGGCCTCCGGCCTGTTCTTCGGCGACAGCCTCGGCCAGATCGGCATCTTCCTGATCTTCATCGTGGTTCTTTTGTTCAAGCCGACGGGCCTGTTCGGGGTGCAGCAGTGACCGGACGAGGCCTGCTGCCGGTCGCGGCCGCCGTCGCCGTGCTGGCCGTCATCCCCTTTCTGGGGATTTCGGGAAGCCTGCTGAACCTGATGATCTTCATGATGATCATCGCGCTCGCAGCCCAGGGCTGGAACGTGCTCGGCGGCTATGGCGGCCTGTCGTCGTTCGGGCATGCGGCCTTCTTCGGCGTCGGCGCTTATGCGATGGCGATCCTGCAGGCCCGTTACGGGCTCAACGCCTGGCTCGCGCTCGTGATCGGGATTGCGCTCGGCGCGCTGTTCGGCGCCTTCATCGGTTTCCTGAGCTTCCGCTCCGGCCTGAAAGGCTCCTATTTCGCGCTGGTGACTTTGGCTTTCGCCGAGGTCGCTCGCATTCTCGCCAACAGCGCCAATTTCACCGGTGGTGCTGCCGGCACCATCCTGAACTTGCAGAGCGGCGTTGCCTTCCTGCAATTCGCCGACCGTCGCGTCTTCCTGCTGGTGGTGCTGGCCTTCGTCGCCATCGGCCTGCTCGCGACCTGGTGGCTCGAGCACTCCCGCTTCGGCGCCTATCTGGTCGCGCTGCGCGAGAACGACCAGGCGGCGCAAGCGCTGGGCGTCGACGTCTTCACCGTCAAGCTGAAGGCGATCGCGCTGTCGGCGGCGCTGACGGCCGCATCCGGCTGCCTCTATGCGCAGGACTATCTCTTCGTCGACGCCAATATCGCTTTCGGCTCCTGGATCTCGATCGAGGCGCTGTTCGCCGCGATCGTCGGCGGCGCCGGAACGGTGCTCGGTCCATTGATCGGCGCGATCGTGCTGCTCGGCCTCGGCGAACTGACCAAGGGGCTGTCGGGCGGCATCCCTGGCCTCGATCTTCTGGTGTTCGGCGTCATCCTGGTGCTCTGCGTGGCCTTCTCGCCCAACGGCCTCGTCACGCTGTTGCGTAGGCTCGGCATCGAGCGACGCGGCTTTCCCGCCAAGACGGCGAAGGAGGCCTGACGATGCTGCGGGTCGAGAAACTGACAAAACGCTTCAGCGGATTGCTGGCCGTCGATGCCGCGTCCTTGTCGGTCGAGCAGGGTTCGATCACCGGCCTGATCGGGCCGAACGGTGCCGGCAAGACCACGCTGTTCGCGATGATCGCGGGTTTTCTCGCCTCCGACGGCGGTGCCGTGATCTACGAAGACAAGGACATCACCGGCCTCAAGCCGCATGTCCGCGCACGCGATGGCATCGCGCGGACCTTCCAGATCGTGCAGCCCTTCGAAGGGCTCGACGTGCAGCAGAACATCGCGGTCGGCGCCTACATGCACACGGCGAGCCAGGCCGAGGCGATGCGGCAGGCCGCCGAGATTGCCCAGCGCGTCGGGCTCGGCGGCGAGCTGGCGAAGGCGTCATCCGGGTTGACGGTCGCGGGGCGCAAGCGGCTCGAGCTCGCCCGCGCGCTCGCGACCCGGCCGCGACTGCTGCTGCTCGACGAGGTGCTGGCCGGGCTCAACCCGTCGGAAATCCGCGACGTGATCCCGATGATCCGCGCCATTCGCGACCAGGGCATCACCATCCTGATGATCGAGCACATCATGCAGGCGGTGATGAACCTGTGCGATCGCGTCTTCGTGCTGTCGCAGGGCAAGATGATCGCCGAGGGCGAGCCGGCCGCGGTCTGCGCCGATCCGAACGTGATCGAGGCCTATCTCGGCCATGGCGCGGCCGCGCGATTGAAGCTCGAGAGCGCCGCCGATGCTTGAGGTCCGCGAGTTGCGCGCCGGTTATGGCGAAACCGAGGTGCTGCGCGGCGTCAGCCTCGACGTCGGGGAGGGCGAGGTGGTGGCCGTGCTCGGCTCCAACGGTGTCGGCAAGACCACGCTGAACAAGGTGCTGTCCGGCGTTTTGCCCTCGACCGGCGGCACTGTCCGTTTCAATGGCTGTGAGCTGCAGCGCGCGAACTCGGCCGCGATCGTGTCCGCCGGCCTGATTCATGTCCCCGAAGGCCGCAGGATATTTCCCAACCTCACGATCCGTGAAAACCTCGAGCTTGGCGGCTACCGGCGGCCGAGGCGTGCGCGCGGGGCCAACATCGAGCGGGTCTACGCCACGTTTCCGCGGCTGAAGGAGCGCGCCAGACAATATGCCGGCACGCTCTCCGGCGGCGAGCAGCAGATGCTGGCGATCGGCCGCGGACTGATGGGCGAGCCGAAACTGCTGATCCTCGACGAGCCGTCGCTCGGCCTCTCGCCGCTGATGGTAGAGGAGATGTTCGCGCTGATCGCGCGGCTCGCGGCCGGCGGGCTTGCCATCATGCTGGTCGAGCAGAACGTCGTGCAATCCTTCGAGCTCGCGCGCCGCGCCTACATCATGGAGAACGGCCTCATCACGCTGTCGGGCGCGGCGGCCGAGCTCAAGTCCAACCCCGAATTGAAGCGCGCCTATCTCGGGCTGTGAGGCCCGCAACCGGCGCCAGACGACGAAGAGGAACGAGGATGCCAGCATGAGCCTCAGAGCGACCCTTGCGGCGGAGCCGACCACCATCGCGCCGGGCGTCTGCGACGCGCTGACTGCCAGCATTGCCGCAGGCGCCGGCTTCAAGGCGTTGTATCTCACCGGCGCCGGTATCGCCTATACGCGGCTCGGCCGCCCCGATATCGGCCTGGTGTCGATGAACGAGGTCGCCGAGATCATCGCCATGGTGACCGACCGCGTCGACACGCCGCTGCTCGTCGATGCCGATACCGGCTATGGCAATGCGCTGAACGTGCAGCGGACCGTGCGACTGTTCGAGCGCGCCGGTGCGGCCGCGATCCAGATCGAGGACCAGACCTCGCCGAAGCGCTGCGGCCATCTCACCGACAAGTCGGTCGTCTCCGCTGGCGAGATGGTCGGCAAGATCAAGGCCGCGCTCGACGCGCGCCGTTCTTCCGAGACACTGATCATCGCGCGGACCGATGCGCTCGCCATCGAGGGCGCGGAGGCCGCGATCGAGCGCGCCGAGCGCTTTGCCGAGGCGGGCGCCGATATCCTCTTCATCGAGGCGCCCAGGAGCAGCGAGCAGCTCTCGGCCATTGCCGGCCGATTGGCAAGCCTGCGGCCGCTGGTCGCCAACATGGTGGAGGGCGGCTCGACGCCGATCCACAGCGCCGCCGAGCTCGGCGCGCTCGGCTTCCGGCTCGTGATCTTTCCCGGCGGCGTCGTCCGCGCGCTGGCCCACACGGCAAGCCAATACTATCGCTCGCTGGCGGAGGCCGGCTCCAACCGGCCGTTCGTCGACCGCATGCTCGATTTCGACGGCCTCAATGCGCTGCTCGGCACGCCGGAGATGCTGGCGCTCGGCGCGCGCTACGAGGCGGACGGCGGCGCGGCGGAGCAGCTCGCATGAGCGCGCTCGATCCCATCACGCTCGCGGTGTTGAAGGGCCGGCTCGAGCAGGTCGTCGACGAGATGGATGCGACGCTCTACCGCTCGGCTTTCAACCCCACGATCGCGGAAGCGCGTGACGCCTGCCACGGCATCTACCATGCGAAGACGGGCGATACGCTGGTGCAGGGCCAGGGCGGCCTGCCGATCTTCGTCGGCGCCATGGCGTTCGCGGTGCGCGCCGTCATCGCCAAGGTCGAGAGGGAGGGCGGCCTCGCAGACGGCGATACCTTCATCTTCAACGATCCCTACGACGCCGGCACGCATCTCAACGATTTCCGCCTGGTGCGGCCGGTGTTCCGTGATGGCGAGGTGTTCTGCTGGATCGCCTCGGTCGGTCATTGGCTCGACATCGGCGGCAATGTCGCCGGCGGCTACAATCCGAAGGCGACCGAAAGCTTTCAGGAAGGCATCCGCATTCCGCCGGTGAAACTGTTCTCGGCCGGCAAGGTCAACCCGGACATCCTCGGCATCATCGAGGCCAATTCGCGGGTGCCGATGTCGAACTGGGGGGATCTCAACGGCCAGCTCAACGCGCTCGATCTCGGCGAGCGGCGGCTGCGTGCGCTGCTCGACGAATATGGTGATGCGACCGTCGCCGATGCCTTCGAGGCGTACTCCGACCGCGCCGAGGCGCTGATGCGTGTGGCGATCGCCTCGCTGCCGGACGGCGTCTATTCCTTCGAGGACGTGCTCGACAATGACGGCATCGTCGATGTGCCGCTGACGGTGGCGCTCGACATCCGCGTCACCGGCGACACGATGGAGCTCGACTTCTCGCGCTCGGCCGCAGGCGCGCAGGGACCGATCAACATCTCGCGCTCGACCACGATCGCGGCCTGCTATGTGGCGCTCAAGCATGTCTTCACCGACGTGCCGGCCAATGCCGGCTGTCTCAGGCCGATCCGCTTCACCATCACCGAAGGTTCGCTGCTGGCCGCCGCGCCCCCGAAACCGGTCGCGGGCTATACCGAGACCATCCTGCGGCTGATCGGCGTCGTGCTCGGCGCGCTGGCGAAGGCCGACCCGGCGCGCGCCACCGCCGCGCCGTTCGGCACCATCAATGCGCTGTCGATCGCCGGCCATCGCCATGACGGCAGCCGCTTCGTGATGTTCTCCTTCTTCGGCGGCGGGCTCGGCGGCAATCCCATGTCGGACGGCCTCAACCACGCCAACAACCCGATCTCGACCGCGACGATTCCGCCGGTCGAAATTCTGGAAGCCGCCTACCCCGTGATGTTCACGCAATGGGCGCTGCGGCCGGATTCCGCCGGCGCCGGCACCCATCGCGGCGGGTTGGGGGCGATCTACGAGATCGAGCTTCTGGTCGATGCCCATGTCGCGCTGCTCGGCGAGCGCGGCAAGGCGGCGCCGTTCGGCGTGGCCGGCGGCACCGAGGCTGGGCTCAACCGATTCATCTGGCAGACCGGCGAAGGGGAGGCGAGCCCGCCGATGGTGTCGAAGATCACCGACCTGCATCTTCCGGCCGGCCGCCGTGTCCGGCTGGAGACGCCGGGCGGCGGCGGCTGGGGCAGCGCGGCGGAGCGTCCTGTCGAGGCGGTCGCGCATGACGTCGCGCTCGGCTTCGTAGGCCGGCAGCAGGCGAACGACATCTACAAGGTCGCGATCAGGACCGACGGCGAACTCGATCGTGCGAGGACCGAAGCGTTGCGTCACGGGAGCGCCGCATGAGCCAGTTGGGCACGATCGTCGGCGTCGATGTCGGCGGCACCTTCACCGACCTGTTCTATTTCGACGAGGTGAGGGGCGTCTTCCGCACCGGCAAGGTGCCGTCGAACCGCGGCGACGAGGCGACCGGATTCCTGGAAGGGCTCCAGGGTTTCGGCGCGCTGGCCGACCTGACCTCGATCGTGCATGGCACCACGGTCGGCACCAACGCGCTGCTGGAGCGCAAGGGCGCCCGCATCGGCCTGATCACAACGAAGGGTTTTCGCGACGTGCTGGAGATGCGCCGCCGCGATCGGCGCCGCACCTGGGGCCTATGGGGCGACTTCATCCCGATCGTCGAGCGCGACATGCGCCGCGAGGTCGACGAGCGGGTGCTGTCGGACGGCTCGATCCGGGTGCCGGTCGATATCGACCAGGTCGTCACGCATGCGCGCGAGTTGCTCGCCCGTGGCGCGCAGGCGCTCGCCATCGTCTTCATCAACGCCTTCGCCAATCCGGAGAACGAGCGCAAGGCGATGGCCGCGCTCGGCGACATCTGGCCCAATGACAACATCGCCTGCTCCAGCCAGATCCTCCCCGAAATCCGCGAGTTCGAGCGCACCTCGACCACCGCGCTCAACGCCTATCTTCAGCCGGTGGTCGGCTCCTATCTCGGCAAGCTGGAACGCGCGCTCGACAGCGAGCGCTTCGGCGGCCGTTTCCACATCGTGCAATCCAATGGCGGGGTGATGTCGACGGCAGGCGCGCGGCGCTTCCCGATCCGCACCGCGCTGTCGGGGCCCGCAGCCGGGGTGATCGCGGCGGCGGAAATTGCCAAGGCCGCAGGCTTTCCGAACGTCATCACCGGCGATCTCGGCGGCACCTCGTTTGACGTCTCGCTGGTCGTCGACGGCGCCACGTCGCTCGCGGCGCAGACCACGGTCGATTTCGGCCTGGTGATCCGTAACCCCATGATCGAGATCACGACCATCGGCGCCGGCGGCGGCTCGATCGCCCATGTCGATGTCGGCGGCCTGTTGCAGGTCGGGCCGGAGAGCGCAGGCTCGCGGCCCGGCCCGGTCTGCTACGGCGGCGGCAACGAGCGCCCGACTTTGACCGATGCCAATCTCGTGCTCGGCCGCATCAATGCCGATCGCCCGATCGGCGGCAAGCTCGCCTCGCTCGATGTCGAGGCGGCGAAGCGGGCGATCGCGAGCCACGTCGGCAAGCCGCTCGGGCTCGGCGTGATGGAGGCGGCCGAGGCGATCGTGCGGATCGCCGACAGCAAGATGGCAGGCGCCATCCGGCTGATGTCGATCGAGCGCGGGCGCGATCCGGCGCGCTTCGCGGCGGTGCCGTTCGGCGGCGGCGGGGCGCTGCACGTCTCCGCCCTGATCAAGGACGTCGGGCTGAAGGCTGCGCTGGTGCCGCGCTATCCCGGCGTGACCTCGGCGCTCGGCTGCGTGATGGCCGACATCCGCCACGACCGGGTGCAGACCTTGAACATGTTCCTCGACCGCATCGACATCGCAGCTCTCAGGAGCTGGATGCTGTGGGAAGCCGAGCATGCGCGCGAGGTGGTGATGGATGCGAAGCTCGCGATGGAGCGCGTGGAGATCGCCTTCGAGCTCGACATGCACTATGTCGGCCAGACCCACACCATCCGCGCGCCTGTTCCGGTCGAGATCAGGGACGGCACCATCGCGCTGACCGAGGCCATCCTGCGCACGGCGTTCGAGCAGGCCTATCAGAAGAGCTTCAGCCGCCTCTTGCCCGGCGTGCCCGTCAAGATCGTCAACCTCAGGACGAGCGCCATCGGCGTTCGCCCGAGTTTCGATCTGAAAGCGCTCGCGCCCGGCGCCGATGCCGATCTCGACAAGGCGCGGCTCGGCCAACGGCCGGTCTGGTTCGACGGCAAATGGTGGCCGACCGCGATCCATGCACGGCTCGACCTGCCGGTCGGCGCCGAGATCGAAGGTCCTGCGATCCTGGAGCAGCCGGATGCGACCACCGTGATTGCGCCGGATTTCGTGGCGCGGGTGGATCAGTTCGGCAACATCATCGTGGAGCGACGCCCGTGAGTGCGGTGAGAATCCCCCACGAGCGGACCGGCTTGCTGATCGTCGACCTGCAGAACGATTTTCTCGACCCCAAGGGCGCCTATGGCCGTGCCAATCAGGGTTCGCCGGATATCGCAGCGCTGCCCGCAAGACTGAAGCCGCTCGCCGATCTCCTGCGCGCCAAGGGCGGCTGGGTCATCTCCACCCAGTTCACGCTGGTGCCGGGGAAGGGCGGCGAGCCCCTGATCTCGCCGCACCTGAAACAGCTTCGGCCGTTCCTGGCCAAGGACGATTTCCTGCCGGGCGCCTGGGGGCATCAGCTCGTGGACACCCTGCAGCCGGCCGATCTCGTCGTGGAGAAGATCGCCTATTCGGCGTTCTACATGACGCGGATGGAATGGGTCCTGCGCAAATGCAACATCGAGAAGCTCATGATCGCCGGCATCGTCACCAATGGCGGCGTGGCGACCACGGTGCGCGATGCGCATATCCGCGACTTCGAGACCATCGTGCTGGAAGACGGCTGCGCGGCGTTCAACGTCGAGACGCATGACATCGCGATCGCCGCGCTGAAGCCGGTCTGCCGCGTCGCCACGATCGCCGAGATGATGCGGGAGATCGAGGCGCCATGAGCGGCATCGAGACGATCGATCATGATTTCGACGTCTCGGTCGATTGCCTCGTCATCGGCGCTGGCGCCGCCGGCATGGTCGCCGCGCTTTCCGCGATCGAGAAAAGCGAGTCGGTGCTCGTCCTTGAGCGGGACAGCGTGCCGCGCGGCTCGACCGCGCTGTCGGCCGGGCTGATCCCGGCGGCCGGAACGCGATGGCAGCAGGCACTCGGCATCGCCGACAGCCCCACGCTGTTTGCGTCCGACATCCTGCGCAAGGCGCACGACGAGCCCGAGCCGGCGCTGGTTGGGCTCGTGACGCGAGCCATCGGCCCGACGCTGGAATGGCTGGCCGATCGGCACGGATTGCCGTTCTCGCTGGTCGACAATTTCAACTATCCCGGCCATTCGGCCCTCCGGATGCATGGCCTGCCGAGCCGGGCGGGCAGGGAACTGATCGACCGATTGCGCGCCGCCGCCGAGACCGCCGGTGTCGATATCATCTGCGACGCGCATGTGACCACGCTGCTGGTCGATCAGGCGACAAAGGTGCGCGGCGTGCGCTTCACGCGGCCGGACGGCAGCACGGACGAGGTCGGCTGCGCGCGGCTGATCCTCGCCTGCAGCGGCTATGGCGGCAATCCTGCGCTGGTCGAAAGGTACATTCCGCAAATGTCCGGAGCGGAATATTTCGGCCATGTCGGCAACCAGGGTGATGCGCTGTCCTGGGGCGAAGCGCTCGGCGCGGCGAGCCGCGATCTCGGCGGTCATCAGGGCCATGGCTCGGTGGCGATGCCTGCGGGAATCCTGATCAGCTGGGCGACGATGACCGAGGGCGGCTTCCAGGTGAATGCGCAAGGGCGGCGCTTCTCCGACGAGGCTTCCGGCTACTCCGAGCAGGCCGCTTTCGTGCTGGCGCAGCCGGGCGGCCTTGCCTGGAGCATCTTCGATGCCCGCATCGCGGACATCGCGGCGCAGTTCGAGGATTTCAGGAATGCGGTGGTGCACGGCGCAGTGCTGGAAGCGTCCGACCTCGCGGCGCTTGCCTCGGCCATTCGCGTGCCTGAGGCGGCCCTCGCCGAGACCTTCCGCGCGGTCAACGCGGCGCGAGAGGGCGCGCGTACCGATGCGTTCGGCCGCGACTTTGTGGGCACGCCGGCGCTCGCGCCGCCCTATCGCGCGGTGAAGGTGACGGGCGCGCTGTTTCACACCCAGGGCGGCCTCGTGGTCGATGCGCAGGCGAGGGTGCTCAGGATCGATGGCACACCGTTCGAAAACCTGTTTGCCGCCGGAGGCGCCGCCTGCGGCGTATCCGGCGCGGGCGCCGGAGGTTATCTTTCCGGCAACGGCCTGCTGACGGCGGTCGCGCTCGGCCGCATTGCCGGCAACTCTCTGATCAGGTGAGCCGATCGAGATTGCCGAGCAGGCGGTGCTCACCGGATTGCTCGCTCTGTGCGCGGCGTTCTTGTTCCTGCTTCGCGCCTTCGTCCTGCAGGCGCTGGTCGCCGAACACCTCGACGACGACCTGCTTGGCCTTTCCGGCAAGCTTCTTCGTGATCCCCTTCGCTGCGTTCATTGGCGATGCTCACCTCAATCCCGATCGCTCGCGCCGTCCTCCAGGCCGGCCTTGATGCGGAGCCGGTCGATCAGCTTGGAAGCCTCGGCCTTGGTGAGGTCGGCGCGAAAGTCGAACGGCTCGTGCACCTGCTCGGCCAGGGTCTTCAGATAGGACGCCTGGGCACCGGTCATGGGCTCGTCGCCGGAGACCCAATCGTCCGGGTTCTTCCTGGTGTTCGAAAAATCGCTGTTGTCCTTCATGCCTGCACTCCTGCCCTTTCAACGGGGCCTGCACGCATTTGTTCCTGTTTCGTTTGCGCGGGCGATCAGCCCGCAGCAACGGCGCTGGTGATAACGCCTTCATTCCCGCGCAGGTCCAGTGTTCCCGAGATCGGCTCTGCCACGCGATCCATGAAGGTGGAAAGCAGGATTTCGCCCGACAGCGGGATGGCGTCCGACGAAAGCGAGACTGGATCGGCGCCGAGATTCAGGGCCACGACAACGGATGACGATCCGCTGCGGCGCCGGTAGATCAAAAGGTCCCCCTGGGCGGCGATCGGCTCATAGCCGCCGGTCACGAGGGCCGGGCACCGCTTGCGCAACGCAATCAGCGCCTTGGTGAGGTTGAGCAGCGAGGCCGGGTCGGCCTCGAGATTGAGCACGTTCTCGCGGACAAAATCGTCCGGCAGCGGCAGCCACGGTTGTGCCGTGGAGAAGCCGGCATTCGCCGCAGAACTCCATTGCATCGGGGTCCGGCAGCCGTCGCGGCCGACGCCCAATCCGGGCACGTTCTTCTCGAAGGGATCGCGGACCTGCTCGGGCGCGATCGCGACCTGGTGCATGCCGATCTCGTCGCCATAATAGAGCGTCGGCGTGCCGCGCAGCGTCAACAGCAGCATGGCGGCGACGCGCGCCTGCTCAGCTCCGACGCGACTCGCCACGCGCGGGCGATCGTGATTGCCGAGCACCCAGTTCGGCCAGGCGCCTGGCGGCAGCGCGTGCTCGTATTCGGCGATGATGGCCTCGATGCGCCGCGCGTTCCAGGGCGCCGACAGCAGCGCGAAATTGAACGGTAGATGCGCGCCGAGCAGGTCCTTGCCGTAATAGGCGACCAGCCGCGCGATGGGCAGATAGATTTCGCCGATCAGCACCCGCTCCCGAAACGCGTCCAGCACGGACCGCATCTCGGCGACGACGTGCTGAACTTCGGGCTGGTCGGTCGTGTAGGCCGGCAACAGGGCCTGATGCGGCGGCTGGCCCTCGCGAAAATTCGGGTTCGGAGGGTTGTCGCGAAAGCCCTCGTCCTTGATCAGATGCCAGATCACGTCGACCCGGAAACCATCCACGCCCTTGCCGAGCCAGAACCGCATCACATCGTAGATCGCCTGGCGCACGGCGGGATTGCGCCAGTTCAGGTCGGGCTGCTGTGCGAGGAAGGCGTGATAATAATACTGCCCGCTCGCGGCATCGTATTGCCACGCGCTGCCGCCGAACTCGGAGAGCCAGTTGTTCGGCGGACCACCACCCGGCGCCGGATCGCGCCAGATGTACCAGTCACGTTTGGTGCTGTCGCGTGAGCGGCGGCTCTCGATGAACCAGGGGTGCTGGTCGGAGGTGTGGTTGGGCACCAGATCGAGGATCAATTTGAGCCCGCTTGCATGCGCTTGCGCAACCAGCCTGTCGAAATCGGCCATGGTGCCGAACACCGGATCGATCGCCGTGTAGTCGGAGATGTCGTAGCCGAAATCGGCCATCGGCGAGGGGAAGATCGGGGACAGCCAGAGGGCGTCGACGCCGAGGTCTTTCAGGTATCGCAGTCGCCCGATGATCCCGGGCAGGTCACCGATGCCATTCGCATCGGAGTCCTGAAAGGAGCGGGGATAGATCTGGTAGAAGATGCCCCGCCGCCACCACACCGGCTCGTTCACCGCCTGCAACACGTCCATCGATCGAGTCCTCAACGGTGTGGAAAGCCGGCTCGGCGATAGAACATCCGGCCCGGATAAAAGTTGCCCGCCATGCGCGGGAAGGATGAGCGGTTCCCGCATGACGCTTTGCGGCCGAGCGCTGGATCGTTACGGCCGTTGCCAAGTGCTGCGCGTCATGAAACTCGGCCTCGTGTCGCCACATTCCCTCATGATGATGAGAAAATTCCCGGGCTGAGATGGGATAGTCCCCCTGACGGTACGGGATAATGGGAGGCTCTCCGCAAGAGAGCCCTGTGGGGAGGCGACCTCATGCCAGCGAATGCTTTTCATTCGCGAAAGAAGCCGGCAGGTTGTGCCGTGCATCACCGGCATCGGCGCGTTGGCGGCCGGCTCAACTCCTTGAAAACGAACTCGAAATTGTAGGCGTGGCTGGCGCGAGATCGTCGCGTGATCCCGTGCGGCTGCGTCGAAGAAAATCAACCGGAGGAATGCCCATGAAGAAACAGCCGAGATTGCTTGCTTTACCTTTGGTCGTTGCCGCTGCCGCGACACTTTCAGCGCCGTCAGCCTCGGCCCAGGCGGTGGACACCGCACGGATCGATGCGGCCGGTCAGAATGATTGGCTGACCTATCACGGTTCCTACAAGTCCTATCACTACAGCCCGCTCGCCCAGATCAACACCAGCAACGTCAACAACCTCGGCGTCGCCTGGATTCACATTCCGGGGCGATCGACCCGCGGCCTGCAGTCCATGCCCCTGGTCGCCGACGGCGTGCTCTATTACACGGGCTCCTACAGCCGCACCTTCGCGCTCAACGGCGCGACCGGCGAGGTGATCTGGTCCTATTTCCCGGAGCTCGACGAGGCGCTGATCGCCCGCCAGACCCACTCGCCCTATAACCGCGGCGTCGCGATCGGTGACGGCAAGGTCTATGTCGGAACCATGGACGGCCGGCTCATCGCGCTCGACATGAAGACCGGCAAGGTGATGTGGGACACCAAGCTGGTGGATTCCCAGAAGCTGACGGTCGGTTTCACCGGGGCGCCGCTCTATGCCAAGGGCACGGTGGTGATCGGCTCGCAAGGCGGCGAATGGCCCGGCCGCGGTCCGATCTTCGGCGTCGATGCCGCGACCGGCAAGAAGAAATGGGAATTCGAGACCGTTGCCGGCACCGACGACGCGATGAAGAGCTGGGGCAATGATTCCTGGCGCACCGGCGGCGGCGGCGGCTGGATGCCGGGCACCTACGATTCCGAGACCAACACCGTCATGTGGGGCACCGCCAACCCGGCGCCACTTTATGACTGGTCGGGCAGCGACTACAAGACGCAAGGCGCCCGTCCCGGCGACAACCTCTACACCACCTCGGTGATCGGCCTCGACGTCGATACCGGCAAGCTGAAGTTCTATCATCAGGAGCTGCCGCACGACGCCTGGGACTTCGAC
>NZ_JAFAVV010000178.1 GCF_019242285.1 Bradyrhizobium sp. | reverse complement strand
CCTGCGGCAGGTGCACGACGATGCGATGGCGCCCGATCCGCGCGGCGATGCGGTCGATCAAGGCGGCCAGCTCGTCATTGTCGTGCACATGGCTGTCGAGATCGCGCTGCTCCTGCACCACGATCTCGGTACGGCTCGCGGCCAGCCGGATCAGGTCGAAGCCGAAGCCGGGATCGAGCGGATCATTCAGCGCCTCCAGCCGCTCGCGGAACAGGCGGTCCACCATCCCGACCCGGGTCACCGGCCGGCCGGTCTCGACCTCGATCACGCGCACCGCGCCGTCGGTGCGGAAGAAGCTCGCCGCGAGCTGCCGCGCGCCCTTGCCCTGCTTCTCCATCGCGGCGACCAGCGTTGCCGCCAGCCGGGACAGGGTGGCCGAGATCACATTGTCGGTCGCGACCGGCTCGGCAAAGCGCTGCTCCACGATGTAGTCGGGCAGGGGTTTTCGCGGATTGATCGGCGCATCGCCCTGCCCCAGCGCATGCGCCAACAATGTCGTGAAGGCGGAGCCGAACCGTGCCGCGATCTCATGCGAGGCGCGCGCGGCGACCTCGCCGATGGTCTTCAGCCCGGCGCGGCGCAGGCCTGTGGCGATCGCCTCGTCCGCACCGAGCGCGGAAACCGGCAAGGCGCCGACTGCTTCGGCCTCCTCACCATCGGCGACGATGCGGCCATGGACATGACGGGTCAAAGTGCGCGCACAGACCGCGGTCGAGGCGATCGCGGCGCTGACAGTGAAGCCTTGCAGGGTGAGTGCGTCGCACACGAGCCGCAGCAACGCCGCTTCACCGCCGAACAGATGCGCGCAACCGCTGATGTCGAGGTACAGGCCATGCGGCGGATCGAGCGCGACCAGCGGCGTGAAGCGGTCGCACCAGTCGGCGATGTCGTTCAGCGTCCTGGCGTCGGCGGCGAGATCGGCGTCGAACACCTGCAATTCGGGGCAGATGGCGCGCGCATTGGCGAGCGGCAGGCCTGCATGCAGGCCGTAAAGCGCGGCGGCCTCATCGAGCGAATAGAGCTGCAGCGCATTGTTCTGCTTGAGCACGACGACGCTCGGGCCAGCTCGCTCCACCTCCCCCGCGCGCGGGGGAGGTCGCATCGCATCGACAGATGCGATGCGGGTGGGGGAAACTCTCTCCATACGAACAGTGTCATTTGTGGAGGCACCCCCACCCCCGCCCTCCCCCGCTTGCGGGGGAGGGAGCCGGCCGGCCGTGTTGTTGGAGTGAGCATCAGCCCGCGCGGCGCTGGCGGATAACTGACGCTTGATCCGATCGATGGGCAGGCGTGGCAGCCACAGGCTGAGAATGCGCCGTCGTCCCTGCTCTGAAAATTCCTTCATCGCAATTCCATTCCATGATCCAGTGCCCGAGCGAACCATGACGGTTGCGGACCAGTTGCGCGTCGAACAGCGGCGCGCCCCACGCGCTCCAGGGCGCAGCCGGCGGCGAATGCGCTGCCCGCACGATCCATCGGGTTTCCGCCGTCGAGGGCTCCGGCTGCGCCGCGCTCCGCAGCAACACCCCGGTGACGCCCGAGGCCTGGGCGGCCAGCGTCAATTTGCGGCTTGCGACCAGATCGAGCTGCCGCGCCGCGCCCCAGACCTCCAGCACCACGGCGCCCAGCGCATCGCAGGCGAGCGCATCCGCGACCGTCCGCAGCGCGCTCTCGACATCCGCAGCGCGCACCGTCACCAGGCGGCGCGGATCGAGGCCGAGCTCGGCAAGGCCGCCCGGCGACAACGCGCCCGTTTCCCGCTCGATGAAATCCTGCCGCACCCACAACAGCGGCCGCCGCGCCGCGACCCGCGCTGCGAGGCCCGCGACAAAGCCGGTGGCGGCCGAGGTCTGCCGGCCGGCTTCCGCGAACACCTCATGCATCACGCCGGCCGCAAGCCCGCCCTGCAGCACCGCATCGGCCTCGGCATGCCCGAGCGCGACACGCCGCAGGTCAAGCACATCGCCATTGGCCTTGAGATGGGCCTCGAGGCGCGCGATGTCGCCCCGCAAAGATGCAAGCGTCCTCATGCGTGCGCTGGTCATGCGCCGCTTCCCTTTTGGTGGTTGCCGCCGTGGCTGAATAAGAACCACTGGCCAGCCCAATCGTTCATGATATGTTCTAATATAAAGCTAACGGCGCCAGCAGAGTCAATCCGGATCGGCGCAAATGAGATTCGTGAGCGGAATCAAGAGGATTCAGATGATGGATATCATGCGCAAGCTGGAGATCCTGGCGGATGCCGCCAAATACGACGCCTCCTGCGCATCCAGCGGTACGGAGCTAAGGGATTCCAGCGACGGCAAGGGTCTCGGCTCGACCGCGCCCGGCATGGGCATCTGCCATTCCTATGCGCCGGACGGCCGCTGCATCTCGCTGTTGAAGGTGCTGCTCACCAATGCCTGCAACTACGACTGCCTCTACTGCGTCAACCGCGCCTCCTCCAACGTCGCCCGCGCGCGCTTCACCATCGACGAGGTGGTGAAACTGACGATCGCGTTCTATCGCCGCAACTACATCGAAGGCCTGTTCCTGTCCTCCGGCATCATCCGCAGCGCCGACTACACCATGGAGCAGGTGATCGCGGTCGCGCGCAAATTGCGCGAGGAGCATCGCTTCCGCGGCTACATTCATCTGAAGACGATTCCGGAAGCCGATGACGCGCTGATCGCGGAAGCCGGAAAATATGCCGACCGCCTCAGCATCAACATCGAGATGCCCTCGGAGACGAGCTTAAAGAGATTCGCTCCCGAGAAGGACGTACGCGCGATCCGCCGCACCATGGGACGGCTGCGGCTCAGGCTCGACGAGGCGAAGGAAGCGGCGAACAACGTGACCAGGACAAGGCCGCCGCGCTTCGCGCCGGCCGGCCAGAGCACGCAGATGATCGTCGGCGCGGATGCGGCCAGCGATCGCGCCATCCTCGACACCAGCGCCAATCTCTACGGCGCCTATCGGTTGAAGCGGGTCTATTACTCGGCCTTCAGCCCGATCCCCGACGCCAGCCGCGCGTTGCCCTTGCAGCCGCCGCCTCTGGTGCGCGAGCACCGGCTCTACCAGGCCGACTGGCTGATGCGCTTCTATGGCTTTTCGGCGCGCGAGATCGTGGACGACAAGGCCGGGATGCTGCCGCTCGACATCGACCCGAAGCTCGCCTGGGCGCTCAAGCACCGCGACCGCTTCCCGCTCGACATCGCGCGCGCCAGCCGCGAGGAGCTGTTGCGCGTCCCCGGCTTCGGCACCAAGGCGGTCGATCGCATCATCGCCACGCGCCGCAACACCACCATTCGCCTCGCCGACCTCGCCCGCCTCAACATCCCGAGGAACAAGGCGCTGCCGTTCATCGTTCTCAGTGATCACCGTCCCTCGCCCCATCTTCTGGACGGTGCGGCGCTGGCGGCGCGGTTCAAGCCGAAGGCGCGACAGCTCGGATTTGGCTTTTGATGCACGTCGTCACCCTCGACAGCGAAACCGATATCGAAGGCTGGCGAAAGGCCGCGCGCAGGCTTGCGTTGAACAACGTGAAACCGGACGAGGTGAGCTGGCGCGTCGCGGGCAACGAGCCGGAGTTGTTCGATGTGACGACGGCACCGCCGCTGCCGGAGGTGGCGGAAGGCACGTTCAACGTCCCCGCCAAATTCGTCGAGTTGGCGCAGACCGCCATCCTGCACCGCGAGCCGGCACGGTTCGCACGGCTCTATCGGCTGTTGTGGCGGCTGAAGAGCCATCACGATCTGCTGGAGATCGCGACCGATCCCGACGTCGCCGAGGTCAATGCGATGGCGCGGGCGGTGCGCCGCGACGAGCACAAGATGCACGCCTTCGTCCGCTTCCGCGAGGTCGGCCGCGACCCGAAATCGCATTTCGTCGCCTGGTTCGAGCCGGAGCACCACATCGTGGAATTGGCGGCGCCGTTCTTCGCCCGCCGCTTCGCCGACATGCCCTGGTCGATCCTCACCCCCGATTTGTGCGCGCATTGGGACGGCGGCTCGTTGAGCTTCACGGAGGGCGTGAGCCGCGCCGAGGCGCCCAGTGAAGACCGGCTGGAGGAAGTCTGGCGGCGCTACTACGCCAGCATCTTCAATCCCGCACGGTTGAAAGTGAAGGCGATGGAAAAGGAGATGCCGAAGAAATATTGGCATAACCTCCCCGAGGCCCCCCTGATCAAGCCATTGATCGCGGGCGCGGGCCAGCGCACCGGCGCCATGATCGAGGACGCCGCCACCGATCCGAACAGGAAGCAACAGAAGCCGGAGCCCGCCATGATCCGCAAGACCGAAACCGCAGGCGATCTCGAGACGCTGCGCGAGGAAGCCGCCGCCTGCCGCGCCTGCCCGCTGTGGAAGGACGCGACCCAGACCGTGTTCGGCGAAGGCCCCAAGCACGCGCAGGTGATGCTGGTCGGCGAGCAGCCCGGCGACAAGGAGGACCTCGCCGGCAAGCCGTTCGTCGGTCCCGCGGGCCAGATGCTCGACCGCGCGCTGGAGGAAGCCGGCATCGACCGCCGAAAGGTCTATGTCACCAACGCGGTGAAACACTTCAAATTCGTGCCGCGCGGGAAAATCCGGCTGCATCAGAAACCGGTGACGCCGGAAATCAAGGCCTGCCGCCAATGGTACGAGCGGGAGCTTGCCGTGGTGCAGCCGCATCTGGTGGTCGCG
>NZ_JAFAVV010000054.1 GCF_019242285.1 Bradyrhizobium sp. | reverse complement strand
GGCGCGGCCGGCCTTCAGCGTGACAGAGTATGTCGCCTCGATGCCGGTCGCGTCAGCGATGAACCGCCTGGGCGCGGCGGCATAGGCGACGTCGTCCTTGAGCGACATCGCGACGGTCACCTCGTCATCCGCAGCCTTCACCACCGTGAACTGCCACGGCTTCAGCCAGCCCCTGCCATGCTCGGCATCCGGAAAAGTCGGGTAGATGCCGCCATACACCATCAGCCAGTCGTAGTAGAAATTGCCGGCCTTCATGCCGTAGGGCACGCCGACCTCGGTGCGATAGAGCTCCTCGTGGCCGGTCGGCTTGTAGATCATGGACAGGATGCGGCCGCCGAAGTCCGGCACCAGCGTGACTTTCAGATAGCGGTTCTCGAGCACATAGGCCTTGAAGCTGCGATCGACGATCGTGCCCGTGTCGAGCGAGCCGGCGACGAAGCCGTTGTCCGCATCGGTCGCGTATTTCACCGTGCTCCATGTGGTGGTCGCTTCGGTAAGCGACACCCGGTCAGGTTCCGGCGATGCCGCGCGGGCGGCAGCGAACGGAACGACCGCTGCGAGCACCGCAAGAGCGATATGGAAAGGATGACGTCCACGCATGGTGTCTCCGCAGGGATGTCGCAGGGCAGACGGCCGTCCTTGCGCTATCATATTGGCGCACCTGTGGAGCGAGTGCGACAGGACATGGCATCTGCCACCGCGCCGAAGCCGTGACGAGCCCTATATCTGCGCCGTAGCCCTCGCATGTCCGGTGACCATTGACATGTGCGCCACATGTTTCTATGCTTGCTGCATGGGAACGATGGTTCAAATCCGCAACGTTCCGGATGCGTTGCATCGCCGGCTGAAGTCGCGTGCAGCGTTGGCAGGCATGTCGCTGTCCGACTATCTGCTCAGCGAGCTTCGTCAGGTAGCGGAACGGCCGACGCTTGACGAGTTACGCGCGCGGTTGCACAGCCGATCCGAGACGACCCCTTCCGTCGCGCCGGCGGAAGCGGTTCGCGCCGAGCGCGATCGCGCGTGATCGTCGTCGACGCCTCGGCTTTGCTTGAAGTCCTTCTCCGCACGCCGGCAGCGAAAGCGGTGGAAGATCGGCTGTTCGCCCCTCGTCAAACACTCCACGCGCCGCATCTGCTCGATGTCGAAGTCGCCCAGGTGATCCGGCGGTATGCCGCGAACAAGGAAATCGATGGCGAGCGTGGGCGCATGGCACTCGCCGACCTGGCGGACCTGTCCTTGCGGCGATATCCGCACGATTTCCTTCTGCCGCGCATATGGGAGTTACGGAACAATCTGACGGCCTATGACGCCGCCTATGTCGCGCTGGCCGAGGCGCTCGACACACCATTGCTGACGCGCGACAGACGTTTGGCCGCATCCGCCGGCCATCGCGCGCAGATCGAACTGCTATAACTCCATCAGGCTACGCAGCGCACACCTCATGCCGCCGGATAGGCCCGGATAATCAGTACTAGTGGCGGAGAGGGAGGGATTCGAACCCCCGATAGGCTTGCACCTATGCCGCATTTCGAGTGCGGTGCATTCAACCACTCTGCCACCTCTCCAGGGCGCCAAATCGGGGCGAAGCCCCGGTGGTCGGAGCCGTGTAATAGGCGAGGATGGCTGACCAGACAAGCCCGCCGCCGCCGATTTGCCGCACCGCATGTGAAGCTCGGACGGGAACGACCGCTGGTGCTAAGAGTCTGCCCCCTCTCGGGGGAAGAACAGGAGCGGCCGATGATCGAGCATCTCACCCTTCATGCCAATGGCGCGGCGTTCCATGTCGCGCGGGCTGGCCAGGGCAAGCCGCTGCTGCTGCTGCACGGCTGGCCGGAATTCTGGCTGAGCTGGGAACCGGTGATGACGCGCTTGTCCGGCCGCTTCACCGTGCTCGCGCCGGATCTGCGCGGCTTCGGCGAGAGCGACAAGCCGGACGGCCCGTATGGCCCCGAGCAGCATGCGGCCGACATGCTGGCGCTGATGGACGCGCTCGGCGTGCCGAAGGCCGGCGTCATCGGCCATGACGTCGGCGGCGCCGCGATGCAGCCTTTGGCGCGGCGCGCGCCGGATCGGATCGCGGGCCTGTTCCTCTTCGACTTCGTCTATCCCGGCATCGGGCCGCGGATGGGCGCGCCGGACCGGCTCAACCATATCTGGTATCAGTCGTTCCACCAGATGCCGATGGCGCCATCTCTGGTCGGCGCCAGCCGCGAGACCTGCCGGACCTATATCGGCCACTTCCTGCGCGGCTGGTCGCACCGCAAGGCGGCCTTCGACGACGACGTGCTGGAGGCGTTCACCGACAACTTCATGAAGCCCGGCAATCTCGAAGGCGGCTTCGCGCATTATCGCGCTTCCCACGCCGGCCGCGTCGCGATGATGAAGGGCGAGGCGCCGCAGCAGCCGCCGATCGCGGTGCCGACCTGCGTGCGCTGGGCCGAGCGCGATCCGCTCTTTCCGTTCGCCTGGACCGACCGGCTCGGCGAGACCTTCTCCAATCTCGACCTCGCTTTGCTGCCCGGCGTCGGGCATTTCCCGCATCGCGAGGATCCCGACCGTGCCGCCGAGCAGATCGCGACCTTCTTCCAGCACATCGGCTGGGAATGAGAGCGGCCGGGACGGAAGCACGCCGCGGGTAAGGTTAAGAACAGCACCGGTAAAAATACGGGTAAGTCGCGCTTGCGGGAGCGGGCCGGGCCCGGCATAACAACCTCCGGGTGAGCCGATCCTGAAGCACTCATCCGCCGCGCGGACGGGAAAGAATGATCGAGCCAGCGGCCAGGCTGGCTCGATCGGAGTTCGGTAAAAAAGAAAAGACAGAAAATAGATTACGAAGAACGAAGGTGGGACCGCCAATACGCAATACGGTTTTGGCGGTCCCTGCCACATCATGTGCGGGGATGCCGGTGAAGCGCGGTTCCACCGGCGAGCCCATGACGTGACACGCCCACCCTAAACGTCAGCGCGGCTGTCGCAATCTAAAGCCGGTTTTAACCTAACCGTTCAAGGTTACCTCGGCTGTCGCTGCCGTCATTCCCACGGGGAACGGCGCTATTTCTTGTCCTTCTTGTCGTCTTTCTCGTCCTTGCCCTTGCCGTTCTGCTTCCTGCGATTGGTGAAGCGCGCATTGCCGAGGCCGGTGCCGATGGTGAGCACGCCCCAGCGCTCGACATCCTGCATGAACGGCACCTCGGCGAGCCCCTGCACCACGCCGTCATTGTGCATCAGCATCGCAGTATCGTGATCTCCGATGGTGGGAATTCCCTCGGCGAGCAGGGCCGGCAGGTTGAACTTGCTACTCTCCCAGTTGCCGGGCAGGTTCTGCGCGCCCTTCTCGATTCCACCGTCCTCGTTGATGACGCCGGGACAGGCGATGCCGATGAACGGCGCGAGCTTGAAACCCTCCTCTTCCGCGGCGGCGATCAAGTCCTTCAGCATCTTGGTGAGCCGCTTCACCGCACCCTCGCGGGTCGGCTCGTCGTCGGCATGGCGCCACAGATGGGCCTTCCATACCTCGGCTTTCGAGAGATCGGGGGCCTTCTTCCAGCGCGTCTCGACCACGCCGCAGCGGATGTTGGTGCCGCCGATGTCGACGGCAAGGATGCTGTCATGGCCCTCGAAGATCCAGGATGGCGCCAGATGCAGCGCGCCGATCAGCGCGGCCTCGTCGGGATCGAAGCGGATCGGCATCATCTCGATCTCGAAATCCTCCGCCTTCAGGATGATCTCGGTGCGCGCGATTGCGAGCTCGCCGAGGCGCGAGGCGCGAAAGCCGCCGCCGACCACGATGTGCTCGGTCTTCGCCCAGGCCTTGGTCCTGAGGAAACGTCGCGTGACATGGGCGAGCTCCTGCGCGAACTCCTCGATCGCGCTGTGGACGACGGCGGACGCCTCGGTGTCGTCGCCGACCAGCATCTCGTCCAGCGCCTTCTTGCTGATCGTCTCCGACGGCAGGTCGCCGAACGGGTCCTTGCCGGTCTTGCGCAGCGGCTTGCGCCAACGGTCGAAGATCTTGCGGAACGCGCCCTTGGAGGCGCGGTCGCCGAGAAAGCCCTCGTCGTCCTTGAGCTCGACATTGAAGCTGTCGATATCGACCGACGGCAGACGGCTGGCGCCGTGACGGGCGATGCCCGCGGTGGAGACGGTATCTTCGGCCATGGAGTGTCCCTGCCTGGGGTGGAAGCCGGGGACAACGGCTGGGGAACTTTTTGGTTTCAGGGGGCGGGCCGGGCGACTGACGAATCAGTGAGTAGCGAAGGCTGCCAGCTATTCGCTACTCCCTACTCGCGCCTTTCCAGGGCCAAATCCTTCATTTTGGAAGCGTTTTTGGCCTCGGCTGCTTGACTCGCGGCCTTCCGCCGCTATAAGTCTCCGCAACCGGCGCGACCTTTCTCGCGCCGCTTGTTTTTGCGCCCCTCCAAGAGGGCGCTGACATTCCACCACGACTGAACAACACGACTGAACAAGAAGCCGGCCCGGGCTTTCGTCCCGAGGCCGGGATCGAACACGAAGGACAACAACGATGTTCGCAGTCATCAAGACCGGCGGCCGGCAATACCGCGTCGTCCCGGATGATGTGCTCGAGATAGGCAAGATCGACGGCGAGGTCGGCACCATCGTGCAGCTCGGCGAGGTGCTGGTATTGGGCGGCGACACGCCGACCCTCGGCGTCCCCACCGTGGCCGGCGCCTCCGTCGCCGCGGAGGTGCTGCAGCACAAGCGCGGGCCGAAGGTGATCGCGTTCAAGAAGCGCCGCCGCAAGAACTCGCGCCGCAAGCGCGGCTACCGCGACGAGCTGACGGTGCTGCGAATCACCGAGATCCTCGCCGACGACGCCAAGCCCTCGATCGGCCCGCGGCCGAAACGGGAGAAGAAGGCGAAGGCCGGCGCCGAGGAGGCGACCGCGGAATAGACGCGGCAAAACCGCGCACTTTGTCGGGCGCGCGCGTGATCCAGCGCACATGGTGGATCGAATGCTGCGCGCCGCCGACAGAGTTGAGAAAAAGTGAAATGATTCCTTCAAGGAATTGACCTAATAGATCGGGTAGTTGGAGACGAGCCATGGCTCACAAGAAAGCAGGCGGTTCATCGCGGAACGGACGTGATTCCAAGGGTAAACGCCTTGGCATCAAGGCCTATGGTGGCGAGCGCGTGATTCCCGGCAACATCATTGCCCGGCAGCGCGGCACCACCTGGCACCCCGGCCTCAATGTCGGCATGGGGACCGACCATACCCTCTTCGCCAAGATCGAGGGTGTCGTCGAATTCCGCGCCAAGGCCAATGGCCGCACTTTCGTATCGGTTCGTCCGATGACGGAGGCTGCAGCCGAGTAGACGGTGGACGATCATGAGTCCGCCGGGATCCTGACGAACCGGCGGGGCTCAGCAGGGCTCCAAGGGAGAGGCGGGAAACCGGCCTCTCTTTTTTATTCTTGCGTGTATTGCGTGAATTGATTTCGAGCGAGCCTCAAGGAGCCGGACATGCTGCAGGACTATCCGATAGCGACGTCGACCAGGCGCGCGGCTGTGCCATGCACCCTCGAGACCGAGCGGCTCCTGCTCCGCCGCCCGACGCTCGCCGACGTGTCCGCGATCGCGCGGCTCGCCAACGACCGCCGCATCGCCGAGCACACCCGTCGCCTGCCGTATCCCTATTCCCAGGACCACGCGGTCGCCTTCGTGCGCACGATGGCCGACGACGGCCAGGCGATCACGTTCCTGATCGAGCACAACTACGTGCCGGTCGGCGTGACCAGCATCGAGTGGCGCGAAGCCTGCGAGCCGGAGCTCGGCTACTGGCTCGGCGTGGACCATTGGGGCCAGGGTTTCGGCACCGAGGCCGCGCGGGCGGTGATCGATCATTTCTTCGAGCAGGACGACGTCGGCCACCTCCATGCCGGCGCGCGCGTGGCAAACCCCGCCTCGCGCAACGTGCTGGAGAAGTGCGGCTTCCAGTGGAGCGGCGTCGAGCTGCACCGCTTCGAGGCGCTCGGCTCGTCGGCGCCGGTGGACCGCTTCCGCCTCTCCCGGAGCGTCTGGTCGTCGCTGAAGAACTGGGCGAGCTCGACGCGGCGCGAGGGGTGACGGCCGCGAGCGGTCTCACGCCGGCGGATTGACCGCGACTTCCTCGCGTCCGAGCGCGCGCTCGCGCAGGAAGATATAGAGACCCGCGCCGATGATGATCGCGGCCCCCGCGATCGTCGCCGGCTGCGGCACGTCGCCGAACACGACGAAGCCGAACAGCACCGCCCAGACGATCATGGAATACTGATAGGGCACCACCACGCTGGCCGGCGCGAGCTTGAGCGAGCGGTTGACGCAGAACAACGCGGTGACCGAGATCAGGCCGGCGGCCGCGAACAGCACGAAGCTCTGCCGGCTCGGCGTCACCCAGCCGAACGGCGACATCGCGGCTCCCAGCAGGAAAGTGCCAATGAATTGCGAAGTCGCCATCACGATATCGGCGGTGGCGCGCAGATGGCGCGTGATCAGCATCAAGACCGAGAACGACAGGCTGCCGCCGAGCGCGATCAGCGCGGGCCAGCTGATGGTCTGTGCCGAGGGCCGCAGCGCGATCAGGACGCCTGCGAAGCCGATCAGGATCGCGCTCCAGCGCCGCCAGCCGATGCGCTCGCCGAGCACGATCCCCGACAGCGCGGTGACGAAGATCGGACAGGCGAGATAATAGGTCACGACGTCGGCGAGCGGCAGGTAGGCGACGGCGAGGAAGAACGCCGCGACCTCGACGGTCGAGAGCACCGCACGGAGCAATTGCAGCCACGGCCGCTCCATGCGCAAAAACTCGGCGCGGTGCCGCCAGATCAACGGCGACAGCGCAATCAGCGCCGCGCAGGCGCGCAGCCACATCAATTGCCCGACGGCATAGGTCGCGACGATGTACTTGCCGAGCGCGTCGCCGAACGAGAACATCGATATCGACAGCAGCATCAACCCGATGCCGGCGAGCCGCGCCGAGGGCGCGTCGTTGTGTGGCGAGATTTTCGCAAGTAAAGTCATTGGTCCCCGGCGAGACGTCGTGACAGCCGATTAGCAGGTTACCGACGGTCTCTCCAGCGTCATTGCCCCGCGAATGACGCCGATACCATGCAAGGAATCCGCATGCCCGAGTTCGATCCCGCTGCGCATCGCATGATCGCCGAGCAGCGCTGGTTCGAGGATTTCGCCGTCGGCGAGCGCTTCGTGCTGCCGAGCCGCACCATGACGAGCGCGGTATTCGCCGCGTTCCAGGCCGCGAGCGGCGATACCCATCCGGTGCATTACGACGTCGAATATTGCCGCGCCCGTGGCATGCCGGACCTGCTCGCGCACGGCTTCCAGACCCTGATCCACACCGCGCCGGGCGCCGGCACGTTTCCGTTCATGGTGGAGGAATCGCTGGTCGGCTTCCTCGAGCAGTCGAGCCGTTTCGCAAAGCCGGTCTATGCCGGCGACACCCTCTATCCCGCGCTGGAGGTGGCCGAGCTGACGCCGGGACGGTCGACCGGCGTCGTGACCCTGTGCAGCACGGTGTTCAACCAGCGCCGCGAGCTCGTGCTGGAGGGGATGCAGAAGTTTCTGATAAGGCGCAGGCCCAAGCCCTGACGGAGTAGACAGCCGCGACGCAACCTTCGACCGAGCAGCGGTGATAGCCGCAGATTCCAGGTGTTGCATTGAGGCGCAAATGATAGGGTGCTACAAATTGGCCTTGGCCTGCTCGGCTCGATTTCCATCGATGGACGATTGAACAAACGTACTTGTTGCGGGAGGAGTTCATGGGTTTCTATATGAAGGAAGACGACATCTACATTTCCTCGCTCATTGATCTGTTCAACCTGAGGTTTGCGCCTGTGCCAATCTCGAGAGACTTGAACAAGGAGGAGCTGTTTGGCGGGATCGAGGAGATGGCCCAGCTTCAATCGCAGTTCAACATTTTCCGGACGGACCTGCCATTCTCGAAAAGCGCTGCTGTGCTTGGGCTCGGCGGCCTGTACAACGCTCGGGCAAAGAACCGCTGGTACACGCTACTGGAGAAGCTTCCAGACAATGGAGACCAGCAAATCGCCGACGCCCTGGTTGATAACTTCAAGAAAAAGCCGCCGCTGCCGTGTTACATGTGCTCGCATCATGCGAGCCCGAAATCCGAAAACAGGGTGATCATCACCCAGGGCCAGCCCCTGTTCTACCTCGAGCAGGATTATCTGATCATTTCGCTGCCGATGGCGCCACGGCGGCTTCCGGGTGCAGGAAAAAAGAAGGGCAAATAGACCGAACCGTCGATGGCCCGGACATCGAAACGGAGGTCCGCTTCCGGCAGCCGGGAAGAGACCGAGCTGGCGACAGTGCACGCCGGCATTTCCGATTATTATTCCGCCAAGGTCAGGAAGTTCGGTACGACGCCGCCGGGCGTGGACTGGACCTGCCTGCCCACGCAGGAATTGCGCTTCGTTCAACTGCTGAGGATGTGCGACGTCACGTCGCCATTTTCGCTGAACGATCTGGGCTGCGGCTACGGGGCACTGCTGTCCTATCTGGACCGCTATCATCCCGCCTCCCGCATCGACTATCTCGGAATCGATCTCTCACCGGCCATGCTGCGGCGCGCTCGACGGTTGTGGCACAACCGCGCCAACGTTGCCTTTGCGCAGGGCAGCTTCAGCCAGCGTCTTGCCGACTATTCGGTCGCCAGCGGAATTTTCAATGTCCAGCAGGACCAGCCTCGGGACGTCTGGGAGCGATTCGTCGCCGTCACGCTCCGGCGGCTGCACGGCACCAGCCGGCGCGGATTTGCGGTGAATTTTATCGATGCCGGCTCCGTCGCACGGGACGGGATTTATTCGGCCGAGCCAGCCCAATGGAGCCGCTACTGCATCCGCGAGTTGGGCGCCACGACGGAGATCATCGACGGATATGGCTTGCGAGAATTCACACTCGTTGTCCGTCGTGCGGCATGACGTAGCGAGACAATAGACTGCGAGCTTCTTTCAGCAATCCTTCGTAAATGCAAGCGCCGGTACGCTCAATCAGCGTCTCGGCGCCATCGAGCAGCATCTTCGCCTCATCCGCCGCCTGGCTACCTCTCGCTGCAAGCAACGCCCCGCCAAGCGTGATTTGAGCGCGGCACTCGGGCAGGCGAGCGGTCCGATTGCGTGCGACGGCGATGGCCTCGTTCGCGGTCTCGATCGCCTTGTCGACTTCGCCGCTCCTCGCCAGGAAATCAGCCAGGCTGGCCAACAGTTCCGGCTCGAATTCCATCGAGACGTGCGCTTCGCGAAGCAGTCGAAGAGCCTCACTCGTGGCGCGGATGCCGCTGCCATAGTCGTGTACGATGCCGTGCGCGATGCCCTCGCAAGCCAACGCGTAGAGGCGAAGGTAGGCGCTGCCGTGGCGCGCCGCTATCGCAACGACCTGCGTGAGGTAATCGCGAGCCATGGAAACATCACCGAGGCACCAGGCCAGCTCGACATAGGCGAAGTTGGCGATGATCTGCACCGTAGGGGCGATCAGTCCCGGAATAGCCAGCATACGATCGAAACATGCGCGAGCAGCGTCGAACCTGCCAAGCCGAAGCAGGATGCGACCACGCAAGCTCAGTGTCCAGTGCTCCACACTATACCCGAGAAATTGATGATCGAAGTCCGTAACGCTGGACACGCCTTCAAGTGCGGCGTCGTTCGCGGATAACGCCTCGCGAAGCAGGCCGGCCCAACCATAGGCCTGGCTAAGGGAGGCGTTCAGAGTAGCAACGCGGCCGCGGTCGCGATCCAAGTCTATCAGGGACAAAGCCTGCTCGACGCGCTCGACGTAAGCGTCAGCCGCACCGCCGCTTGCAGCAGCAATCCGGCCTTCCACGAAGAACAGCAGCGGAACCATCGAGTCATCGATCGCGCGCGCCCATTCCAGGGCCTCCTGGATGAAGGGTTGCGCCTCCTCCGAGGTCATCCCTTCGCGCCAGCCGAGCCATGCTATCTGTCCGCTTGCCTCTATTCGCAGCGCATCGTTGGCAGGCGTTCTTGGCTGATGGGCCTTCAGCGTACGGACCTTGTGCCAATGCTTGATCGCCTGCGCCGGACTGGTCGACCCTACCCAGCGGGCGGCGCGCGCCGCGTAGTCGGCCGCCGTGTCGATTTCGCCGGCCTCCTCGAAATGATGGGACAGCAGCGCCGCGAACTCGCTGTGCCGTCCGGGATAAAATCGCTCGATGGCACGCCCGACCGCCGCATGCAGGGCGCCGCGCCGCGCTCGCAACTGGGTCGAATACGCCACTTCCTGGATGAGGGGGTGACGGAAACTGTAACCGCGACTCTCCGCAAAATAGCGCGGCTGCAACAAGCCCGCCGCGCGGAGCCGGTCCAGAGAGGATTCGATCTCGACCGGCTTCCAACCCGCAACCTCCTGCAGAACGGCCAATTGAAAGTCCTTGCCGATGATAGCCGCGATCTGCAGCAGATCGCGTTCCGGCTGTGCCAGCCGGTCGATGCGGGCGCCGATCACGGCCTGAACGGTGGGCGGGAGTACGTCGGCGCCGCCGATCATGCCGCGCCGGTAATCACCCCGTTCGCCCACGAGCACGACGTGTTCGACCAGGGACCGAACAAGCTCTTCCGCAAAAAATGGATTGCCTCCGCTGCGCGAGACCACCTGCCGGCGAATCTCGGACAGCTCGGGCCGGAGACCAACCAGCTCGTTGATCAGGTGGTCGGCATCCGAGGGATTCAATTCGGCGAGCTCGATCTGCTGGTAGTGCGGCGGCCGCATCCACGGCGCGGAATAGGCAGGACGGCAGTTGACGATCAACACGGTCTTGGTCGACGTAACTTCGTCCGCCAGCGTTGCAACGAACTCTTCGCTCGCCTGATCAAGCCAATGCAAATCCTCGATGATGATAACGGACGCGACAGTTCCGCGTTGCCGGATCAAGTGGCGGACGATATCGAGCAGCCGCGCGTTGCGTCCCTTTGGATTGATCCACGCGGGTTGACTTTGATCATATTTGATGCCGAGGAAATCACACACCAATGGCACGTCGGCTTCGAACGTCGAGCCCAGCTCGGCGAGACGGATCGCGATCTGTCGCGCAGCACCGTTCGGGTCGTCGTCCGGCGAAACGTTGAAATAGGTGGAGCGCAGAAACTCCAGCACCGGCTGCAGAGGCGTCGTCGCTCCAAAGGGCTGGGCGCGAGCTTCGAACACCGGGATCAGTCGTCCCCGACACCATTCGGCAAACTCGTAGCAAAGCCGGCTCTTGCCGGTACCCGGCGCTCCCACGATCGCTATGACCCGGGACCCGTCCGTCTCGACTGCGGCCAGGGCCCGCTGCAGCAATGTGAGTTCGCGGTCGCGGCCGCGAAAACTGGTCAAGACGACGCCGCGAAATTGCTGGCTTGCGACCGCTGGCTTGAGGCCCTTGAACAGGAATAATTCGATGGCCTCAGGAACGCCGCGCAAGCGACGGCGGCCCAATGGATCGACGTCGCAAAATGCGCGCACCAGGCGGTAGGTCTCGTCCGTCAGGCAAATGCCGCCCGGCTCGACTTCCGCAGGCAGGCGGCTCGCAAGATGAATGGTCATGCCATATGCGCCGCGGTCGCCCGTCGGCTCGGCGAGCGGTGCATCCACCACGATCTCACCGGAGTGCATTCCGACACGAACCGACATTGCCGCTTCCCGCAGGCTCGACGAGTCTCGGATAGCGAGCGCCGCCTCGCATGCGAGCAAGGCGTGTCTTTCGTGCGCGCGAGGCGCACCGAACAGCGCCAGAATGCCGTCTCCCAACGTTCGGACGACCGTACCTTCGAAGCGTTCGACCGCTTCACACATCGCGTCGAGCAGGGGCTTCAGATGCTCCATGGCATCTTCGGGATCGAGCCGCGCAACTATTTCCGTGGAGGAGACCAGGTCGGCAAATAATACCGTGACCTGCTTGAGCTCGCCCCGGACGGCACGCGTCGGTTGCGATGGGACCAGGGGGCGAATCATCGGTGCAAGGGGACTGCCACACGCCCCGCAAAAGGCCGAAGCAGGTGGATTTACATTCCCGCAAGCGGCGCAGGTGGCGGGAAGGGGGACGCCGCAGCCATGACAGAAGCGGTTTGACGCCGCATACTCTTCACCACACTGTCTGCAACGCATCCGATTCTCATCCAGATATGGACTGGGCCGACGGAGGTCAGGTGTTCATTTTGCCGCGTTGTTCATCCGAAATCGACCTGTCTGAACCTGTCGCGAACGATCAGGCCCAAGACATCCCAAGAGATCCCAAGACATCATTATTAGAGCCACTGGACAACCAATTCCAGTCGGCCGGTCTCTGTGGCCTTCTTTGAGTTGAAACGAAATTCATGGCTTTGCTGGCTGCGGTCAGCGCGGAAGCCGGCGTCACAGCGCCGCAGGCGCGGAAATCCCGAAGTCCTATTCAACCACCTCGTCGGCGGAGGCGAGCAGGGTTGCAGGCACGGCGAGCCCGAGCGATCTGGCGGCTTTCAGATTGAGCGACAGCTCGAATTTCGTGGCCTGATAGAACGGGATGTCGCCGGGATCGGCGCCCCGCAGGATGGCGTCGATATTGTCCGCGGCGCGCTTGCTCAACTCCACCGCGTCGAAGGCATAGGCCATCAGCCCGCCGGCTTCGACGAATTCCGCGAATGGATAGATCGCGGGCATCGCCGCGTCCGCGATCAGGGCGGCGATCACGGCACGGTTTGCCGTGCTATCGGGGTTTTCGCCGACCATGAGGCCGTTGGCGCCGCGGCGTTGAGCCCGCGCGATCGCCTCGCGATAGGCGACCTCGCCGGTCGGCGCGTCGACCAGGCTCGCGATCAGGTCGATGCCGGCCGCTTCGCCTGCATCGTGGATGTCATGGCCCTGGCCGCCCTCCCATTGGCTGCGCAGCGTGACACAGGCGAGCTTCGCCAGCTTCGGAAACATCTCGCGCAACAGCGCGATGCGCTTGCCATAGATCGAGGGGCCGGTGTCGACGCTGACGCCCGTGATGTTGCCCCCGGGATGCGCGAGCGTCCGGATCAGCCCCTGCGCGACCGGATCGCCGGTCAGCGTCACGATCGGAATCCGGCTCGTCGCCTGCTGGAACAGCTTCGCGCCGACGCCGACGACATACACGACATCGGGCTTGCTGTTGATGATTTCGGTGACGAGCGCTGCGGCGCCGGCGCTGCCGCGTTCGCGGCCACAACGATCGACGGCAAGGTTCTCGCCTTCGACATGCCCGAGCCGGCGCAGCTCCGCGAACAGGGCTGCGTAGTAGCGGCTCTCGCTGTTCTCCCGCATCACGGCTGCAGGCTCGAACGGGCTGAAGATCGCAAGATGCCGGCCGGCCGCTCGTTGTGCGCGCGCCGCGAGCGGCGACAGCATCGCGCCGCCGATCAGCCCGATCACGTGACGCCGTCGCATTCGCCGCCGCTCCGCTCACTCCTGGGCAAAAGCTATACCAGCCCGGAACGGCGGAACATCGCACATATTGGCGAGGATCAAGGCTTTCGGCGCAATTCGCCCGGCCCAAGGGTTGCCGCACCCCCGCAGCTGGCTTACCTAGACCGGCATGAAATTCCTTGACGAAGCCAAGGTCTATGTCCGCTCCGGCGACGGCGGCAATGGCTGCGTCGCATTCCGGCGCGAGAAGTTCATCGAGTTCGGTGGCCCTTCCGGCGGCAATGGCGGCCGCGGCGGCGACGTCGTGATCGAGGTGGTGGACGGGCTGAACACGCTGATCGACTACCGCTATCAGCAGCACTTCAAGGCCCAGAAGGGCGAGAACGGCATGGGCAAGGACCGCCATGGCGCCGGCGGCAAGCCGATCGTGCTGAAGGTGCCGGTCGGCACCCAGGTGTTCGACGAGGACCGCGAGACCCTGCTGCACGATTTCACCACGCTCGGCGAGCGCTTCGTGCTGGCGAGCGGCGGCAATGGCGGCTTCGGCAACGCGCATTTCAAGTCCGCGACCAATCGCGCCCCGCGTCACGCCAATCCCGGCCAGCCGGGCGAGGAGCGCTGGATCTGGCTGCGGCTGAAGCTGATCGCGGATGCGGGCCTGGTCGGGCTGCCCAATGCCGGCAAGTCGACCTTCCTCGCCAAGGTCAGCGCGGCCAGGCCGAAGATCGCCGACTATCCCTTCACCACGCTGCATCCCCAGCTTGGCGTCGTGAACGCCGACGGCCGCGAATTCGTGCTCGCCGACATCCCGGGCCTGATCGAAGGCGCGCACGAGGGCGCCGGCCTCGGCGACCGCTTCCTCGGCCATGTCGAGCGCTGCCGCGTGCTGCTGCATCTCGTCGACGCCACCTGTGAGCACGCCGGCAAGGCCTACAAGACCGTGCGCCACGAGCTCGAAGCCTATGGCGGGCAGCTCACGGAGAAGATCGAGATCGTCGCGCTGAACAAGATCGACGCAGTCGAGCCGGACGAATTGAAGAAGCAGAAGGACCGGCTGAAGCGCGCGGCGAAAAAGACGCCACTCCTGCTCTCCGGCGCGACCGGGGCCGGCGTGAAGGAGGCCTTGCGGGCGCTGGCCGACGTGGTCGGCGAAAAGCCGGTCACCACCAAGGCCAAGCGGGCCGCCGAAGCCGAGCCCTGGACCGCCTGAAGGCGGGTCTGCCACTTCCAAATGCGGCCCGTGGCGCGTATGGCTTCATCAAAGTCTCCATCTCCGAACACCGATGCATCGCCCGCAGCTCAAGAATTTCCGCCGTATCGTCGTCAAGGTCGGCTCCTCGCTCCTGATCGATTCCGATGCCGGCGAGGTGCGCGCGGCCTGGCTCGCGGCGCTCGCCGCCGATCTGGCAAGACTGCACGGCGAGGGCCGCGAGGTGCTGATCGTGTCGTCGGGCTCGATCGCGCTCGGCCGCAGCCGCCTGAAACTGCCGCGCGGCCCGCTGAAGCTGGAGGAGAGCCAGGCCGCGGCCGCGGTCGGACAGATCGCGCTGGCGCGAATCTGGTCGGAGGTGCTCGGCCACCACGGCATCGGCGCCGGGCAGATCCTGGTGACCTTGCAGGACACCGAGGAACGCCGCCGCTATCTCAACGCGCGCTCGACCATCGCAAAGCTCCTGGAATGGCATGCGGTGCCGGTGATCAACGAGAACGACACCGTGGCCACCAGCGAGATCCGCTATGGCGACAACGACCGGCTCGCCGCGCGCGTCGCCACCATGGCGAGCGCCGACCTGCTGATCCTGCTGTCCGACATCGACGGGCTCTATGATTCGCCGCCGGCGCAGAATCCGGACGCCAGGCTGATCCCGGTGGTCAGAAGCGTCACCGCCGAGATCGAGGCGATGGCCGGTGAGGCCGGCTCGGAGCTGTCGCGCGGCGGCATGCGCACCAAGATCGAGGCGGCCAAGATCGCGACCACCGGCGGCACCCACATGCTGATCGCCTCCGGCAAGATCGAACATCCCTTGCAGGCGATCGCCGACGGCGGACGCTGCACATGGTTCCTGACGCCGGCAAACCCCGTCACCGCGCGAAAACGCTGGATCGCGGGCTCGCTGGAGCCGAAGGGCACGCTGACCATCGACGCCGGCGCCGTCAGCGCGCTGCGCGCGGGAAAAAGCCTGTTGCCGGCCGGCGTGATCCGGGTCGACGGCCAGTTCGCCCGCGGCGACGCCGTGGTGGTGCGCGGCCCCGACACCCACGAGATCGGCCGCGGTCTCGTCGCCTATGACGCCGAGGACGCGGAGAAGATCAAGGGCCGCTCCTCAGGCGACGTGTTGACGATCCTGGGCATCTCGGGGCGGGCGGAGATGATCCACCGGGATGATCTGGTCGTCGGCGGCGCGAGGCAGGCCGGTCGGGGCTGAAGGCGTCAGATCATGTCGACGGGATCGATGTCCTGCCGGCCGTGCATCACGCGCACGACCTCCACGCCATCCGCGAGCGGGAGATAGAAGATCACATAGTTTCCGGCGGCGAAGCTGCGCAAGCTGGTCCGCAACTCACTCCGCTGGCGACCGGCAAACGGATTGTCTGTGAGCATCTCGAAAACGTCACCGATGCGATCCATCAGACGATTTGCAGCGAGGACACTCTCGGCCGCGATGTAACTCCAGATCAAATCCAGATCAGCTTCCGCCTGCGGAAGCTTGCGAAATCTATTCGCCACGTTTGGCTGCGGCCAAACGCTGCCGTCCCCGCTCCTTGACCCGGTCCATCATTTCCCTGACCTCGACCTCCTCCGCCGGACCGCTGTCGATGCCCTTCTGGATCTCCGCGCGCAGCGCTTCCAGCTTCGCCTTGCGCTGCTCCTCGCGCTCCTCGAGCAGACGCAGCCCCTCGCGCAAAACCTCGCTTGCAGTCGCGTAACGACCGCTCTCGAGCAGGCTCTCGATGAACCCTTCGAAATGTTCGCCGATGCTGTAGCTGCTGGCCATGGCCGGGCTCCCGAATGGTATCCAAATAATGTATCCAATTATGATATTTAATGCTACCAATGATCCACCGCAACGCCTGGAGACCCGCCGCCGAGGGCCAATTGCGGGCTCATGGATACGCGCACCGCGCGTCAACCATGCCGGTTCCTCGCCTCGCCAGCCCCATCGCCACCGTGCTAGGACTTTGGCTCGAGCGAAGGTTGATCCCGATATGACTGCGTCCCTCAAGTCCATCGATGGCACGGCCGACCTGCCGGCCCTGATGAATGAGCTTGCCGCCGGCGCCCGCGCCGCCGCGCGCATCCTGGCGCTGGCTTCGCCGGAACAGAAGAATCGCGCACTCGAGGCCATGGAGCGCGCGATCCGCGCCGCTACATCGGCGATCCTGGCCGCAAATGCAGAGGACGTTGCCGAGGTCCGCGCCAGCGGCGCCTCCAATGCCTTCATCGACCGGCTGACCCTGACGCCGGGGCGGATCGAGGCGATGGCCGACGGCATCGCGACCGTGCGCAGCATTTCCGATCCGGTCGGCGTCATCACCGAGAGCTGGCAGCGGCCCAACGGCATGGTCATCGAGCGCGTGCGGGTGCCGCTCGGCGTCGTCGCGGTCATCTTCGAGAGCCGCCCCAACGTCACAGCCGATGCCGGCGTGCTGTGCCTGAAATCCGGCAACGCAGTGATCCTGCGCGGCGGCTCGGACAGCTTCCGCTCCTGCCGTGCGATCCATGAGTGCCTGACGACGGGCCTGCGCGAGGCCGGGCTGCCGGTAGCCGCCATCACGCTGGTGCCGACCCGCGACCGCGCCGCGGTGGGCCTGCTGTTGTCGGGTCTCGATGGCGGCATCGACGTCATCGTGCCGCGCGGCGGCAAGAGCCTGGTCGCGCGGGTCGAGGCCGAGGCACGGGTGCCGGTGTTCGCCCATCTCGAAGGCGTCAACCACGTCTATGTCGATCAGGGGGCCGATCTCGAGATGGCCAAGAAGATCGTGCTGAACGCCAAGATGCGCCGTACCGGCGTCTGCGGCGCGGCCGAGACGCTCCTGGTGGATCGCGCCGCGTCGGTCAGCCATCTTGCGCCGCTGGTCGCGATGCTGATCGATGCCGGCTGCGAGGTCCGTGGCGACGAGGCCGTGCAGTGCGCCGACAGGCGCGTCAAGCCGGCCTCTATGGAGGACTGGGACGCCGAATATCTCGACGCCATCATTGCCGCGCGACTCGTCGATGGCGTCGACGGCGCGATCGCCCATATCGGCCGTCATGGCTCGCACCACACCGACGCGATCGTGACCGAGGACGGCAGCGCCGCGCAGAAATTCCTCAACGAGGTCGATTCGGCGATCGTGCTGCACAACGCCTCGACCCAGTTCGCCGATGGCGGCGAGTTCGGTTTTGGCGCGGAGATCGGGATTGCAACGGGAAAATTCCACGCCCGCGGGCCGGTCGGCGTCGAGCAGTTGACGACTTTCAAATATCGAATCCACGGCAGCGGGCAGACGCGGCCATGACCCGTTCCATGACCAGTTCCTTGTGTTAGTCGGGGCACGGTTTGAGAGCAGCGCAAGTCCTGTCGTCCTCGGTTTTCCAGGGCCTTCCGCTCCACACCGACGGCATGCGTATCGGCCTGCTCGGCGGCTCGTTCAATCCGCCGCACCGCGCCCATCGCGCCATCAGCCTGTTCGCGCTCAAGCGGCTCAGGCTCGACCGCGTGTGGTGGCTGGTGTCGCCGGGCAATCCGCTCAAGGACAACGGTCATTTGCGCGAAATCGACCAACGCGCCGAGGCGGCGCGGCGGATGGCGGACGACCCCCGCATCGACGTCACCTGTCTCGAATCCGTCATCGGGACCCGCTACACTGTCGATACGATCATCTACTTGCGCCGCCGCGCTTCCGGCTTGCGTTTCGTCTGGATCATGGGCGCCGACAACCTTGCGCAGTTTCATCGCTGGCAGAACTGGCAGCGCATCGCGACCACGGTGCCGATGGCCGTGATCGATCGCCCCCCACAGAGTTTCCGTGCGCTTAACGCGCCGGCCGCGCAGGCGCTGGCGCGCTATCGTTTGCCCGAAAGCGAGGCCGGTCGGCTGGCTGCGCACCGTCCGCCAGCCTGGGTGTTCCTGCCCGGGTTGAAGCTCAGCCTGTCCTCGACGGGCCTGAGGAACCCCGACGGCAGTTGGAAGTAATCATCCGGCAGTCCCAGCATAGTCCGAGGTAGTGCCGGGAACGCTACAGATAGGTCAAGGCCCTCGGAACCAAATGATTGGGGTACTGGATATTGAAACCGTTAACCCCACATGGCTAGAATGGTCCGTGGGCGCCGGACAGAGATTCGGCGGCCGCGATACAGCGAAAGGACTGGTCCCTGACCACACCTGTATTGTCCAAGTCTGTTTTACCCAAGTCTGAACAGACCCCGCGTAAAACATCGACCCAGGCCGCGGCCTTGCAGGCGCCGAGCGACGCCGACAAGACGCTGAAACTGATCCTCTCCCGCCTCGACGACATGAAGGCGGAAGAGACCATCGCCATCGACCTTCGCGGCAAATCGGCATTTTCCGACTACATGGTCATCACCTCGGGCCGGGCCAACCGGCACGTCGGCGCGATCGCGGAAAACGTCGCCAAGGGCCTGAAGGAATCCGGGATCAACGGCATCCATGTCGAGGGCCTGCCCAATTGCGACTGGGTGTTGATCGATTGCGGCGACGTGATCGTGCACGTCTTCAGACCCGAGGTGCGCGAGTTCTACAATCTCGAGCGATTGTGGACACAGGGCCCGTCGGCGGCGAAGGTGATCTGAGGCCGGCGTCGGCCGATGCGATCGGGTGCCGCGCGTGCTAGCCTGCACGCATGCGCATGATCGTGATCGCCGTCGGCAGGCTGAAGCAGGGTCCGGAACGCGAGCTCGTGGACCGCTATCGCCAGCGGTTCGACGATCTCGGACGCCGGCTCGGCTTCCGCAGTATCGACATCCATGAAATCGCCGAAAGCCGGGCGCGGGAAACCACGGCCCGCATGATAGAGGAAGCGGCCGCGATTTCGGCGGTCATTCCGGAAAAGTCCCAGCTTGTCATCCTCGACGAGCGCGGCGAAAATATCGATAGCGGTCGATTTGCCGCATTTGTCGGCCGGCTGCGGGATGATTCCACCGGTCATGCTACCTTTGTCATCGGCGGCGCGGACGGACTTTCGCCCGAATTTCGGCGCAAGGGGAGGCTCAGCGTCGCGTTCGGGGCCGCGACTTGGCCACACCAGATGGTTCGTATTATGCTCCTGGAACAGCTTTACCGGGCCGCGACGATCCTGGCGGGCCATCCCTATCACCGCGGCTAGGACGCGACAGTCCCCGAAGACCTGATGCAGAACGCGCGCACCTTTCATCCGAGCGAGGGAGCCGGCCGGCTCGGCCGCTTTCGCCTCTCCTTGTTGCTGGCGTCGGCGGTATTCGCCGGCGCCGTGCCGGCCGGGGCACAGAGCCTGACCGATCAGCCGCCGGGTGCTGCAGTCTCGCCGGATGCGGTCAAGCAGCGCGAAAAGGAGCTGGAAGCCGTCCGGCAGGAGCAGCAGAACGCGCTGGCGGCACAGCAGAAGATCAAGGCCGACATCGCGGCGATCGGCGAGGATCGCGCCAAGCTCAACCAGAGGGTGATCGAAATCGCGAGCCAGGTGCGGACCGTCGAGGGCAACATCAGCGATGCCGAGGGGCGCCTGCGCACGCTGGATCAGCGCGAGGATCAGTTGCGGGGCTCGCTCACCTCGCGCCGGTCCGAGGTGGTCGAAGTGCTGGCGGCACTGCAGCGCGCCGGACGCCGCTCGCCGCCGGCCCTCCTGATTCGGCCCGACGATGCCCTGCAATCGCTGCGAACCGCGATGCTGTTCGGCGCCGTCGTTCCCGACCTGCGCGCCCGTGCCGAGCGGCTCGCCACCGATCTCGGCGAGCTCGTCGCGCTGCGCAAGTCGATCAACGAGGAGCATGATCGCCTCGCCATTGCTCGCGACAGCCTGAAAAGCGACCAGGTGCAGCTCGCTGCCCTGATCGAGCAGCGCCAGCGCAAGCAGGCGGTGATGGAAAAGGACATGGAGGCCGAGGGCGCGCGCGCTGTCGCCTTCGCCAAGCAGATCGATGACCTGCAGGGCCTGATCTCCAAGATGGAGCAGGACGTGAGGAGCGCGGCAAGAGCCGCTGCTTCAGCCACCCTCCAGGGCGCGCCGGCGCCTCCCAGCGGCAAACCCGATCTGGCGGCCTTGAGGAACCCGGGCCGCCAGAGCCCTGCCATCGCGTTTGCCTCGGCCAAGGGCATGTTCTCTTTTCCGGTGAACGGCACCAAGATCCACGATTTCGGCGCGTCCGACGGCGCCGGCGGTATCGAAAAAGGCATTTCTTTGGCAGCGCGTGCCGGCGCGCAGGTCACAACGCCGTGTGACGGTTGGGTGGTTTACGCCGGCCCCTTCCGGAGCTACGGACAACTCTTGATCCTCAACGCCGGTGGCGGGTATCATGTCCTGATCGCCGGGATGGAGCGCATTTCGGTCAACATCGGACAGTTTGTGCAAACGGGGGAGCCGGTCGCGACCATGGGATCGACGTCCCAGGTCGCGTCGATTCTGGCAGCCAATGCGGGCCAGCCTGTGCTCTATGTCGAGTTCCGCAAGGACGGCACTCCAATTGACCCAGGCCCATGGTGGGCCGCAAATGAAGGCGAAAAGGTTCGCGGATGATGCGCAAGACTTCAGTTATCCTCCTGAGCGCTGCCACCGGTGCGGCTTTGGTGTTGTTGGCGACCCAGCCTCGCGCGGTGCTGATGGGATCGACCGCGCGCGCCGCGACCGCCGACACCTATCGCCAGCTCAACCTGTTCGGCGACGTGTTCGAGCGGGTGCGCAGCGACTATGTCGAGAAGCCCGACGACAGCAAGCTCGTGGAGAGCGCCATCAGCGGCATGCTGTCCGGCCTCGATCCGCACTCGAGCTACATGGACGCGAAGAGTTTCCGCGACATGCAGGTGCAGACCCGCGGTGAGTTCGGCGGCCTCGGCATCGAGGTGACCATGGAGGACGGGCTGATCAAGGTGGTCTCTCCCATCGATGATACGCCGGCCTCCAAGGCGGGCATTCTCGCCAACGACATCATCACCATGCTGGACGACGAGCAGGTGCAGGGCCTGACCCTGAACCAGGCGGTCGAGAAGATGCGCGGGCCGGTCAACACCAAGATCAAGCTGAAGATCGTCCGCAAGGGCACAGACAACCCGATCGACGTCACGCTGGTGCGTGACAACATCCGCGTCCGCTCGGTGCGCGCGCATGTCGAGGCCGACGACATCGGCTACATCCGCATCACCACCTACAACGAGCAGACCACCGAGGGCCTGAAGAAGGAAATCGCCAATCTGCAGAATCAGATCGGCGACAAGCTGAAGGGCTTCGTCATCGATCTGCGCAACAATCCCGGCGGCCTCCTGGAAGAGGCGGTGACGGTGTCCGACACCTTCCTCGAGCGCGGCGAGATCGTCTCG
>NZ_JAFAVV010000811.1 GCF_019242285.1 Bradyrhizobium sp. | reverse complement strand
GACGGCTGGATCGCGAGGTTTCGCAAGATGGCGAACGGCAGCTATGATTTCCGCGGCGCCGAGGCGACGCTGTCCGGCGCGGTTCGGCTGGAGGCCGGCGGGCTCGTGCTCTCCGGCCCAGGCTGGTCCGTCCGGCTCGATCCACTGAGCACGACCGACAAGGTGCAGTGGGATTGGTCGCAGCGGCGGCCCGCTATACCGACCGCCGCGGAGGAAGCAGCCTATGACGCGCTGCGCGATCGCGTGAGAGGTTCCGGCGCGATCGCCTCGGTTCAGGTCACCGGCCCGCTGCGGACTTCAAAAGGCGAAAAGCATCTTCATGTTCGCCTCGTCCGCTGATGCGGCCACGTTGACGCGCCCGGCCCATGACGACCGCCGTCATTCCGGTGCAGGCACGCGCCGGAAACCGGCGCCAAGAAGCGGCCGGACGATGGCCGCCTGATTTTGGCCGCCGGTCCAGGGATACCGAAACGAAGGCGCCCTCATACCGCTTCCACGCAAACGCCGCCAAATTGTCATTCTGCGAACCAATTGAGGCCAACGCGTGTGCTCATGCTGTGGACGTATTGTGTTCAGTGGAGTTCGGGGCTGTGGCGTACACAATGGTCGCGGAGCGCGACAATCAGAAGTTCCGCAAGGAGCGCACCAGCGCCCTGATCGTGCTGGCCAATGCCCGGGTCTGGGAGAGCGAAGGCTGGCAGGTGATGATCACCGACCCCGAGGGCAAGGCGTTCGCGCCCGCGCAATTCGCCGAATCGCTGGGGCCGAGCTTCCTGCCGCATTTCGCTGCGCCGCTGCAGCGGCCCTACTCTGATGAGCTGCCCTCGCTGGCAGAGCCGGAGGTGGAAGAGTCGGCCGACGAAGCTGCACCCGAAGAGGCTGCATTCGCCGGCGACGCCCTCGAAGCAGCTTCGGCGGAGGAAACCTCCGAGGAGCCTGCTCTGGAGGACGTGCCGACCGAGGACGTCTCCCTCGAGGCCAAAGCCGACGTGATCGATGCAGCCTCCGCCCCGCATGACGAGGAGTGGCACGACGAGGACGATGAGGTCGAGCCGGAACTTGATCAGTCCGCCTCGGTCGAGGCAGCCTGAGTCTCACTTCACCAGCTCTTTCTTCTTATCGGCCGCGCGGAAATGGCGCGGCAGGAGCACGATTGCCGTTGCGACCAGCTCCAGTGCCAGGCACAGCGCGAGCGCTGCGGCATAGCCGCCGGTAGCACCATGCACGAGGCCGAGAATGCCCGGCCCGAGCGCGCTGACCACACCGCCAATCGAAGAGGACAGTCCCAGCGCCGCGCCAAAGCTGGCTCGGCCGAATTCGCGCTGTAGGATCAGCGGCGGCAAGGTGATGAGATTGCCGATCGAGAATCCGTAGACCGCGCAGGCGAACAGTAGTGCGGCAGCGCTCGAGGCCGCGAGCATCAGCGCCAGTGCACCGGCCTGGCTCAGGAACGACAGGGCGCCGGCAAGCCGCGGATCGACGCGATCGACGAACAGGCCGAGACCCAGCCGAGCGAGCGCTGCAATTCCGCAAGATAGACGCCCTGGCCGTAGAGGCCGAAGCCGAAGATGAAGAACGCGACCAGGAAGCACGCGAACACAACACGCCAGCCGCGATAGGCCGGCGACGACTCCTCGATCTCCTGCATACGTGCTCACCGCGCCATGCCTTCGAACTCCCCGACGGGGACGCTCAAGGGTTGAAAGGCCATGCCGGAGATCGGATACAGCTTCAAGTAAACTATTGTGAACATCGGTGTCTCGGACCGCAGTGAGCGTGTTCCTGCTTGCTTTTGCGCGGGCAAGACAGAAAATCTCGCCCGATTCTGCCAGGAGGAAGCCCATGGACGTGCCGCAGATCGTCGAGGCGTTGAACCCCAACGTCAGAACCTTGCCGGCTGAAGCGATCGAATCCGCCGAGGCTCAGCGCGACGCGCTCGTTCCGCTGTTCGTCCGGGACTTCGAGCGGTTCACCTCCACCCAAGATACGCAGCTTGGGTTACAGGCGTTGTTCGTCGCCTTTCATTTGCTCGGTGGATGGCGCGAGAAATCCGCCTACCGGCCGCTGGCGAAATTCCTGCGCTTACCCGAGACGGCGGTCGAATCAATCCTGGGTCAAGCCATCACCGAGACGATCCATCGCCCGATGGCGGCGGTGTTCGATGGCGACCCCGAGCCGATCTACGAGATCATTCGCGACGAACAAGCCTTCGAATTCGTTCGGTCTGCGATGATGTATACGCTCGTGATGCTGACCTTGAGCGGCGAGCTTCCGCGCCCGCAGGCCGCGCAGTTCCTGCGCGACTGCTTCGATGAGTTCGGCCCGGACGACAACTACGTCTGGGTCGGCTGGGCCCATGCCGTGGCGTGGCTCGGCCTGGAGGACATGGTGCCTCTGGTCGAGCAGGTCTTCGCACGAGGCTCGATCGATCCGTTTTCGATGTCATTGGAGGGTTTCGAGCAGACCCTGCGGGATGGGCCGGACCACCAGACGCTCGCGCCGTTTGGCAGCGCGCGGGAGGAGCTGGCCATTTGGTACGATTCTGATCGCATCTCCAATATGAACGCCGCAACCGACCATCTGTTCGGGCGCATCTCGGATGACGGACGGCCCGCGCGCAATCCCTTCCGCGACGTCGGCCGCAACGATCCCTGCCCTTGCGGCAGCGGCAAGAAGTTCAAGAAATGCTGCTACGGCACCGACCCTGACGAGCTGATCCGGCGTCTGGCTTCGTGACCCCAACGCGTTGGTCGTGACCGAGCCCGCCCCAAGGTCCAGAGCTGGCTCGCGCTCTACGCGGCGTCGAAGGCCGCGGTGATCTCGCTGACCCGCTCGGCGGCGTTGGAATACGCGCCGCACGGCCTCCGCATCAACGCGGTGTCGCCGGGGCGGGTCGAGACACCGATGATGCTGGCGTCCGGCATCACCGACATGAGCACGGTCGCCGCCGCCCTGCCCGCGCGCCGGCTCGGCCAACCCGAGGAGGTCGCCGAGGCCGTGCTGTGGCTCGCCTCCGATGCCGCCTCCTTCGTGATCGGCCACAATCTGTGCGTCGATGGCGGCTTTCTGGCAAGCTGATCGCATGGACGGCGCACGCATGGACGCGATCACCATCCTGCGGACGCTGATCGGCTTCGACACCACGGAACTCGAACCTGGCGCTGACGGACTGGGTCGCCGACTATCTCGACGGGCTCGGCGCCCGCCTGCGGCCGGCCGGTTTCTCGACCGGCTGGCTGCATGGGCGAGCGCTCAGTGACTGCGATTGGCAACGAGCTCGGCCGGATCGAGCACGCGGCCCCCCAGCAGCACCTTCACGATCCCTGCATAGGCTTCGATCGTCTGCGTCGGATCCTGATGCAGCAACAGCAGATTGGCGCGCTTGCCGACCTCCACGGTTCCGACATCCTGATCCAGCTTGAGCGCCTGCGCGTTGGACAAGGTCGCGGAGCGGAATATCTGCTCGGGCGTCTCCCCTGCCGCGACCAGACGTTGCATTTCGAGCCAGCCGTTGAGGCCGGGCGGATTGGCATAAGTCGGCGCGCTCGGCGTATCGGTGCCAAACAGCAGCCGCCCGCCATGCGACGCGAGATAGGCCGCGGCGTGCGAAACGCGGTCGATCGGAAGCGCGTACCTTCTGTTGGCCTCAGTTTCCAGGACCTTCGGGTCTCGATCCTTGCCGCCGAAACGCTCGGAATAAGCGTCGTGGAGCCATTGTCCCTCCGGCGACCGATACCAGTCGATGAGACCCGATGGGAGAACACGCGCCAGCAGCGGATCGGACAGGAACGCGGTGTTGAACAGGTCCCGCTCGCCATACAGGACCTGGATGGTCGGCTGCCAGCCGACATTCTTCGCCAGCACGTCATCGAGCAGCGCCTTGGCCGCAGGGGTGAGGTCGGTGACCCGTGATGGGTCGTTCCAGTTCCACAGTCCGTGCGCCATGATGTCGACGCCGGTCCCGAGACCGAAGGACTGCGCTTCGATGGAGCTCGCGTGCATCAGCACCGGCATGCCGGCGGCATGGGCGGCTTGAACCAGCTCCCGGATCGTCTCGGCCTTCGGCACCGGCAGGTCGTGGGCCGTGCCAAAACCGTGCTCGTAGAACGTCTTGACGCAGATGGCGCCGTCCGCCTTCATCCGCGCCACCACGGCCGCAGGTGTATGCATCTCGGGGGCGATATCGGGTGGGGCCGCCATGTCCGGCTCGACCAGCATGTAGGGAAATGCGCGGTAGCGCACCGCCTTCGGCCGATAATTCATGGGATAGCCGTCCATCAAGGACGCGCCGCCGCAGAAATAGGTGTCCGGGACGACGTCGTGATCTTTCCAGCGCGCCATCCCTTGCGGCGAGGAAATCAGATCGACCAGCGTCGTGAAACCGTAGAGCAGGTAGCTGCGCGGGATCTGGTCTCGGGCAAGCTGCGCGATGTCGGGATGCCGCGCTTCCTGCTCATTGGTCATGCCCGGGATGGCTCCCAGGTGGACGTGGCTGTCGATGAGGCCCGGGGCCAGATAGAGGCCTGTGCCGTCGATCGTCGTGACTGTGGATGGTGCGCCGGCTGCCTGGCCTGGCGAGCCGCCGGTCGTGATCGAGACAATGCGGCCGTCGTGGATGTCCACCTCGGCGTCGCGCAGCGGACTGGCTCGTTCCGGCGAAACAACGGTGACATGCTCGATCCAGACATCCTCGACGGTCGCGGCGGCTGACGGCCTGACGCCGGGTGTCAGCCAGCACATCGCGATCGCAAACAGCGCAATTCTCTGCATCATCGTCATCGGTCCTTCCTCGGGGCCACCCACTCCACAATTCTCCACGACAATGGGCGCAGCGGGAATAGACTGATCCCGGAAGAATGACGAACGGTCGAATGACAGGGGCGAGCGGTCACTGCCGCGGTTGAACGGCGCCGCAGAGACCTGCTCGTGTCCCGCATGACGTTCATGGCGCTGGGAACTGCACCGCAGCTCGTGTAGACGTCTCATGCGATGCACGAGCCCTTGACAGCGAAGGCCGGCGGCTCTCGATCGCAGCGCACGCCGGCCAAGATCAGCTTCGCCTATTGGACCTTGCAACTCGTTTGCTGGGGCCTTTATTTCTATGCGCAGTCATCCGGCGAGGTGATCTTCGCCGGGGTCCCCTGGAGCAAGGCAGCCGTCATGTGGGGCGGCGTCTGCGTGGCCGGTATCGGCCTCACGCAGACCCTGCGCTGGGTCGCGAGGCGTCAGGCCTGGCTCGAATTGCCGCCGCTGGCCTTGCTGCGCAGAGTCCTGCTCGGGCTGCTGCTCATTTCGACGACGTCCTATCTGATCGCCATCACGCTGTCATCGACGCTCTATGGCACGCCCGTCGTGCCGATCCTGGGAACATTCTATCGAAAGCTTTATTTCTCCGGCCAGCTCCGCAATCAGTTCATCAGCGGTTTCCTGATCTACACGATGTGGGTTGCGATCTATTTCGGCATCGCGATCCAGCGCCGGCGGCACAGCGTGGAATTGCGTCAGGCGCAGCTCGCCGAAGCCTTGCAGGCCGCGGAGCTACGGCTCCTGAAGACGCAGCTCAATCCGCACTTCCTGTTCAACGCGCTCAACGGCGTGCGCGCCCTGATCGCAGGCGATCCCGGCAAGGCGCAGGATGCCGTGACGCGGCTCGCCCGAACCCTGCGTTACACATTGGCTGCGGGCGAAGAAAATCTCGTGACCATGGCCCGCGAGCTGGAGATGGTGGACGACTATCTGGCACTCGAGCAGCTCCGCCTGGCGGAGCGGCTGAAAGTAGTGCGCGACATTGCGCCTGCGGCCCTCACGGTGCGCATTCCGGTGATGCTCATGCAGACATTGGTCGAGAACGCGATCAAGCACGGCATCTCGCCGCTCAAGCAAGGCGGCACGCTGCGCATCGCCGCGCACGTCACGGCGGCGGAGCTGGTCGTCGAGATCGTCAATCCGTGCCCTGAGAGCCCCGCCATGGAGCCGGGATCCGAAAACGTCGGGCTCAAGAACCTCTCGGAACGCCTGCGGCTGCTGTTCGGTCCTGCCGCGCGGCTGCATCTCGACCTTTCCGGCCCGGGGCAGGCCATTGCGGAAGTGAGGCTTCCCGCATGAAGGCGCTGATCGTCGACGACGAACCGCTCGCCCGGCTGGAGCTGCGCCGCCTGCTCGCGGCGTTCGCCTGGATCCAGGTCGTCGGCGAGGCCGGCAATATCGACGAGGCGCGTATCCAGATCGAAACGCTCGCGCCGGGCCTGGTATTTCTCGACGTGCAGATGCCGGGCGGAACGGGCTTCGACCTTCTGGACCAGCTCGACCGCCCGCCGCGCATCATCTTCACGACGGCCTACGATCATTATGCTGTCCGGGCATTCGAGGTGAGCGCGCTCGACTACCTGCTGAAGCCGGTCGAGCCGGAGCGCCTTGCGGCAGCGCTCGTCAAGATTCGCGAGGCCGTATCGAGCCGCGCGATGTCCGCCGGCTCGCCGCTCGAGCAGCTCTTCGTCCGCGACGGACCCCGATGCTGGTTCGTGCCCGTGCGCGAGGTGCGCCTGTTCGTCGCGGAAGGAAACTACGTCAGATTATATTGGGGGAGCGAGCGGCCGTTGCTGGGACGGTCTCTGACCGCCGTCGAAGACAGGCTCGACGAAAAGATCTTCTTTCGCGCAAACCGTCGGCAGATCGTGAACCTGGAATTCGTCCGCAACGTCCAGCTTCGACCGGCCGGCCGCCTGCTCGCCAGGCTGCGCGATGGATCGGATGTCGAAATTTCCCGACGTCAGGCGCGGCTGTTCCGGGCCAGAATGACGGTCTGAGGCCCGATTGCCAGCTCTGCGAAAGGAGCTGATTGGGATCGCTCGCCGGTGACCGGGTCGCGGGCAACATTGCTGGGTCCCCTGGCGTCCGGGCTCAGTAAGGGTGCTGCCGTGCCGCTACATGGCTCGTGGAGCGCGGATAGTTGTCGGCTTGATGCAGCGCCGCAAGTCGGTGGCGCTGGGGCGGTGGCCGAAAATCTCAGTCTCACATCGAGCAAATCTGGTCGGCACCATCTCACGCAACCGACATGGTGAATACCTGACGATTTTCGCAATCGGGCCATGAATCGACATCGCTCCAATCAAGCAACGAGACTTGTCAGGCTCCTTAGCGGCCGTAGGGGAAGCAGCGGTTGCGATCGAGTGTGATACCGAAATGCGCTCCCAGCGCAGCGATGGCCGCGCCGTGCTGAGGATAAGGATCGGCATTGGATGCGGCAACGATGATGATCCGGAACCCGCCGCGATCTTTGCCACCCGGTGGCAGCATCGCTGTAGCCAGTGCGTTGCCCTCCCTGTCGCGCAACGTGAGGAAAAGCGGCATCTCTCGCTGTACATGGGCCTCGAGGCCGATGTCGCGCTCGATCGCGTT
>NZ_JAFAVV010000676.1 GCF_019242285.1 Bradyrhizobium sp. | reverse complement strand
AGCGTCGCGGGATCAGGACCACACGCTTTCGCAGTCCGCAACGGCGCCGCTCGTCCGGCGACGCGTCACGTCCATCGCATCCCACCCCGCGTGTCGTGACGATCGCGATGCGCCCCTCTCATCGAGGCGGGACGGGCGCATAATGCCACTGAGTCGGGGTTGGCGTCAAATGATTTTCTGAAAAACGGAAGTTGACGAACGCGGCGAATCGCAAGGGTGGGCTAAGCGGGCGACATACACGGAAGCGTACCACGCGAAGGCAGGAGCGTGCCCACCACCCAGAGCGATGTTATCGAAAGAATGGTGGGCACGACGCTTCCGCCTTCGCTCTGCGAGCTACGGCGGACGCGGTCGCGTCTTAGCCCACTCTACGGCTGCGGCGTGGCACGACGGATCGTTTCAATCAAGAAAGGTCGTGAGCTGCGCGCCCTCGTCGGCGACGAACACCGCGATCAGCTCCGCCGGCTCGGCGCTCGAGGCATTGGCCGAGACCAGATGGGTCGAGCCCGGCGGCTCGAAGAACGACTGCCCGACCGTGAAGGTCTCGACCGGACCGCCGCCGAGCTGCGAGCGGATCTCGCCCTTGGTGATGTAGGCGGTCACCGATCCAGCATGCCGGTGCGGGCGGGTGAAGCCGCCGGGACCGTAGAACACCCGCACGATGGTGACGCGCTTGCCGGGCACGTTCGGCAATGCATAGGACCCGATCGGCTCGACCTTGTCGAGCGGCGAGGACGCGGCCGTCGCGCACAGCGGCTCGATCGCGCGCGAGATCGCATCGGATGCGAGCGGCAGCGTTCTGGCGATGGCGACTGCGCAGGCCAACCCGGCAATTCCTGCGAACAGCAGCGGGCGGGCATCGGCCGGCGGAGAGAATATCGTCGTGGCGAACATCTTCATCCTCCTGCACCGTCGTCGAAGGCCTTGCGCAGCGCGACATAGCCCTGCTGAGATTGAGTCCAGTTGCGGCCGCCGGTGATCGCGCCATCGACCACGAGGTCGTGACCGTTGACGAAGCTCGACTCGTCGCTGGCGAGGAACACGGCGGCATGGGCGATATCCTCCGGCAGGCCGGCGCGCGGGATCGGCTGGATGGTCCTGTAGACCTCGCGCAGCATCGCAGGCGTATTCTCGGCCGCCTCGACCGAGAGGCCGAGCGCCTTGCCGAAAATGCCGGTCGCGATCGCGCCCGGCGAGATCGAATTGACGCGGATGCCGGATTCGCCGAGCTCCATCGCCACGCACTTGGTAAGCTGGATCACAGCCGCCTTGGCGGCGCCATAGACCACCGAGGAGGAGAAGCCGGCGAGCCGGCCGGCGATGCTGCCGTTGTTGATGATGCTGCCGGAGCCTTGCCGCTTCATGATGGGCGCGGCGTGCTTCATGCCGAACATGACGCTGCGCACCAGGGTTGCCATTGCGGCATCGAACCGATCGGCATCGAGGCCCTCGATGCCGCCGGTCTGCGCTGGACCGCCCGCATTGTTGAACAGGCAGTCGAGCCTGCCGAACTTCTCCACCGCCAGCGCGATCAAGCCGCGCACCTGGTCCTCCACCGTCACGTCCGTCTGGCGGAAGATGCAGTCGACGCCGAGCTGCTGCGCCAGCGCCTCACCCTCCGCCTGGCGCCGTCCGGCGACCACGATCCTCGCCCCCTCCGCCACGAAGATTTCCGCCGTGCGCAGGCCGATCCCGCTGGTGGCACCCGTGATCACTGCAACCTTGCCATCGAGCCGACCCATGTGATTGCTCCCTCCGATACAATGTGAACCTTGTTTGACGGCTGGCGCCCGGACCACCCAGCACGACAATGCATTCCGACGAATTGACGAATGGAGCTAATATTCTTGAACCCCGCGGTCCCGCGCAAGCTATGCTTGCGTTGGGGAAGCGCATATTTTCCCCACGAGTCCGCCCCTGTTTTGGCGTGGCCGTTGGCCTATGTGACCGATGATGAAGCTGCTCGATGAATTCCGTCGCGGCTGGCAAGGCATCGCCCCACCCTCGCCGCTTTTCAATCTTGGATTCTCGACATTCTGTGTTGCGGTGGCGACGGCCCTGCGCTGGGGCCTCGCCGCAATCAGGCCTGATTTGTTCTTCGCGCCCTATGTTCCCGCGGTCTTCTTCGCGTCCGCGGTCGGCGGCGCGCGGTTCGGGATTTTCACGGCGGTCCTGGGCGGCGCACTCGGCTGCTTCATCGATTTCAGCGCGTCCTGGCCCGCACCGGATCCGACTCGAATCGTATTGCTGCTGGTTTTCTGGGCGATCGCGGGCCCCCTCATCTGGGGCGTGGAGCATTACCGGGCGATCCTCGCACAACAACAGCAGATTTCGAAACGGCTGGCCGAGGAGGAAGAATACCGCAAGCTCATGCTCGGCGAGCTGCAGCACCGGCTGAAGAACAAGACCTCCACCATTCACGCCGTGCTGCACCAGGTGCTGGACAAGCAGCCGCAGGTATGGGCGGCCATCGACCACCGGATCAGGGCCCTCTCGGCCACCGACGACCTGATCGCGCGGGTCGACGGCAGCGGCTGCGATATCAGGGATCTGCTGCTTTCCGAGCTCGGGCCCTACGGCCATGTCCGCTTCACCTTGAACGGCGACCCGCTGTTCTTGCCTGCGCGGCTCGCCGTCAGCCTGGCGCTGATCTTCCACGAGCTCGCCACCAATGCCGGAAAGTACGGCGCGTTCGCCTCGCCGCATGGCCTGCTGCACGTATCCTGGACGGTGCTGGACGATCGCCTCTCGGTGACGTGGGACGAGAACGAGGGGCCGGCCGTGGAGAATGTCGGGGCGCCCGGCTTCGGCACCAAGCTCCTGAAGGCGGCGCTGACGCCGTTCGACGGCAAGACCGAAATCGCCTTCCTGAAAAGCGGCGTGCACTGCACGCTGCAGTGCCGCCTGCCGAAGGCATGAGCGGTTTGCCTGGCCGGGCGTTGACGGCTCGTTAATGACGAATCTCGGCGCCCGCCCGCTTACATCGCCTGTCGGTTGCAGCAGCCCCGTATTTCTACGTAACGCTTAACCAAAACGAAGCTGAAGCTCGGCAAAATCCGGCCATGCACAGCCACGCCGGACAACAGATGCGGATTCCTCCAGTGGAAGCCGATGACGGGCACGCCGCCCAGATCGAGCTGGACTTCCTGCGCAACATCCTGGGAATGCTTCCGGCCGGCGTGACCGTTCAGGACGAGCACGGCCGCTATGTGCTCGTCAACGATGCCGCAGCCGCGCAGCTCGGCCTCGCGGCCGGCGATGCCGCGACGCCCACGCGGCTCGGCCACCGTCAGGTGAATGCCGTCGAACTGCTGCGCAGCGGCCGGCCCGCGCTGACGGAAGAGTGCATCGGCGACGGCCGGGCGAGGCAGGTGCTCCTCACCTCGCACCGGCCCGTCCGCATCGCTGAACGCCCGTTGCTGATCTCGACATCCACCGACATCAGCGAACAGAAGGCGTTCGAGGATCAACTGTTCCGCTCGGCCTATTACGACGAGCTGACCGACCTGCCGACGCGCCGGGTGATCGAGCACCGTGTCAACAAGATGCTGGCGCAAGATGATCCGCAGAGCCGGTTCGCGCTGGCATTCCTCGATCTCGACAATTTCAAGCAGATCAACGATTATTACGGACACACGGTCGGCGACGCGCTGCTCGTCGAACTCGCCCGAAGGCTCGGGCGCGAATTGCGCGAGACCGACATGCTGTCGCGGATCTCGGGCGACGAGTTCATGCTGCTGCTCGCGCCGATCGAGAGCACGCAGGACGTCGCCGACTTCATCGCGAAGATGCTGGATCGGCTGCGTGCGCCCTTCTTCATCGACGGATCGGAGATCTTCACCTCGACCTCGATGGGGGTCAGCCTCTACCCGGACCACGGCAGGAGCTACGAGGTGCTGCGTCAGAACGCCGACCTCGCGATGTACCGGGTCAAGAACGGCGGCAAGGGCGCCGCCGCCTTCTTCGATGCCGGCATGGAGCACGAGGCGCTGGCGCGGATGAAGGTCGAGCAGTCGCTCAGGCTCGCCATCCTGGAGAAGCGGTTCTGCTGCGCTTTCCAGGCCAAGGTCGACATCCGCACCCAGGAGATCAAGGGCATCGAGGCGCTGGTGCGGCTGCGCGACGATGCGGGCGTGATCCAGGCGCCGGGCACCTTCGTCAATCTCGCCGTCGAACTCGGCCTGATCGACGAGCTGACGCATCTCGTGCTCGCCGAGATCGTCAAATCGATCGACCTGATCAACGACACCTTCGGCCATGAGGCCACGATCAGCATCAATGTCGCGGCCCAGCAGGCCGGCAATCCCGAATTCATGACATCCTTCGTCCGGGCGCTGGAAGCGACCGGCTTCCCGAAGCGCTTCATCGTCGAGGTGACGGAAGACGCGTTCGTCACCAAGAGCGTGTTCCAGCAGGACATCCTGCCGATGCTCCGCAACATCGGCGTCGGCATCTCGATCGACGATTTCGGCATCGGTTATTCCTCGCTGTCGGCGCTGGCCGACATCACGGCGGACGAGATCAAGATCGACCGCTCCTTCATCACCGACATCCACAGGCGGCCGCGCAGCCAGGGCATCCTGCGCGCGATCGAATCCTTGAGCGAAGCGCTCGGCATGACCGTGATCGCCGAAGGCCTCGAATCGTTCGAGGAGCTCGCCTATCTGCAGGCGGCGACCAGGATCCGCTACGCGCAGGGCTATTACTTTTCGCGACCGATCTTTCTCGAGGAGTTGCGGCCGGCCGTTCCGCTGGCGAGCGAGGCCCGCGTCAGCCTGGCGAGCCGCGCCGTGCAGCCGAACCGGCCGGCCTATTCGCGCGGCGAACGTTATCGGCGGTAGGAGGGGAGACATGGCGGGCGCCGGACGCCGCAGGACCCCTGCTCTGATCGCCGCTCGTTCGAGGGCGCCGTGGCCGCTGCACGAATTGATCTCGAACCTGCAAGGCCGGCTGTCCCGAGCCGCGTCCCAACTCATGTCTTCCGGAGTCAGGGCCGCCGCGTGGCGGCGCCTCGGCGCGGCGAGAGGCCGTGACCCGATCGCCTGGCTGATCGCCTGCGGCGGCCTCCTGGTCGCCGCGATCAGCCTCGGCACCGTCCTGACGATCGGCGAGTTTCGCGAGCGGGCGCTTTCCAACAGCGAGCGCGAGCTCGAGAACACCGTGCTGCTGCTCACCCGTCACTTCGACCGGCAGTTCGAGGATTGCGACATCATCGCCACCAACCTGATCGCGCAGCTCCAGGTCTCCGGATTCGCCTCGGCGGACGCGTTCCGCCAGCGGATGTCGACGCTCGAGGCGCACCAGGAGCTGCGTGCAAAAGCCAGCGTGTCGTCCTATTTCGGCAGCGTCAACCTCTTCGACGAGAATGGAAGTCTGATCAATTCATCCGATGCCTGGCCGTTGCCACAGATCAGCATTGCCGACCGCGGCTTCTACAAGACCCTGAAATCCGACCCGCAGCAGAACGCCGTGACCGAGCCCGTGCTCAGCCGCTTCACCGGCGGATGGACCACGATCCTCGCCCATCGGCTGACGGGCAAGGACGGCGTCTTTCTCGGGGTGATGGCGCGGCGCATCGACCCGGACAATTACGAGAAGTTCTTCGCGTCGGTCTCGCTGGGCGAGGGGGCCGCGATCTCGATGTTTCACGCCGACGGCACACTGGTGGCACGCTATCCGCATGTCGAGAGGATGATCGGGCGGAATTTCGCGCGGGCGGCGCTGCTCAGGGACGTGCTGCGCAAGGGCGGGCAGCAGACCCAGCGCGTCAGGAGCCCGATCGATCAGTTGGACCGGCTGGGCTCGGCCGCCCTGCTCAGTCGCTTCCCGATCGCGGTGGTGGCGACGAGGACGATCGACGCCGCGCTGGCCGACTGGCGGGCCCAGACCCGGCTCTTGATCGCCGCTGCGGTGCTGTTCGCCGCGGCGATCGCCCTCCTGTTGTCGCTGATCATCCTGCAGATCGCGCGACAGAACCGCGAGGCCAAGCAGCGGCTGGAAACCGAGAAGCACACGGTCGACACCGCCCTCAACAACATGACCCAGGGGCTCGTCCTCTATGATTCGTCGACCCGCGTGGTCACCTGCAACCAGCGCTATCTCGACATGCACGGGCTGTCGGCCGAGCTGATGAGGCCGGGACTTCGGTTCCGCGAGCTGATTCAGCTGCGCAAGGATACCGGCACGTTCGACGGTGATGTCGACGAGTTCTGCGACGGGGTGATCCGCAACGTCGCGCGCGGAGAGGTCCACGTGCGGATGCTGGAAACGCCCGACGGCCACTGCTTCCAGATCGTCAACAAGCCGCTGACGCAGGGCGGCTGGGTGGCGACGATCGAGGACATCACCGAGCACCGCAATCTCGAGCAGGAGCGCGACCGCAATTACGCCTTCCTGCGCGAAATCATCGACCACATTCCGATTCAGATCACGGTCAAGGACGCCCGCGAGCGCCGTTACGTGCTCGCCAACGAGGTGGCCGAGGCCGAATTCGGGCGTTCGCGTGCGGAAATCGTCGGCAGGACCCCGTTCGAACTGTTCGCGGAGCCGGTCGCCCGGCGCGTCACCGAGGACGACGACCGTGCCCTGCAATCGGCGGAAACCCTGTTCATCGACGATCACCGCTGGGAGAGCCGCACGCGCGGCAGCTGCATCATCACCTCGAAACGGATCGCGATCCGCGACCAGGCCGGCAATCCCAGCTACATCATCAACGTCACCGAGGACGTCACCGAGCGGCGGCTCGCCGACGAGAAGATCGCCCACCTCGCCCATTACGATGCGTTGACGGACCTGCCGAACCGCGTGCTGTTCCGCGAGCGGATCGAGCGCGAATTGCAACGCACCAGGCAGGGCGGCGAATTCGCGCTGCTCTATATCGACATCGACGAATTCAAAGGCATCAACGACTCGCTCGGTCATCATGTCGGCGACGAGCTCTTGCGGTCGGTGGCGAACCGGATTCGAAGCTGTACCGGGGACGACGACCTGGTGGCGCGGCTCGGCGGCGACGAGTTCGCGGTCATCAAGACGGCGATCGGCTCGGTCCAGGAGGTGGAGGATTTCGTCTGCCGTCTCTATGCGGTGATCCGCAGCCCCTATCACTGCCTGGGCCACCAGCTCTCGACCGATGCCTCGATCGGCATCGCACTGGCGCCGCGCGACGGCATCGAGCTCGACCAGCTGATCAAGAACGCGGATCTGGCGATGTACGCCGCCAAGTCCGGCGGGCGGAGAACCCATCGCTTCTTCGAATCGGCCATGGGCGCTTCCGCCAATGCGCGTCTCGCCCTGGAGCAGGATCTGCGGCGGGCTGTCGCGGAAGAGAGCCTCGAAATTCACTACCAGCCGCTGGTCGATCTCGACGGCAATACGGTGTCGGGCTGCGAGGCGCTGTTGCGCTGGCGACATCCGGAGCGCGGCATGATCTCGCCGGCCGATTTCATTCCCGTGGCCGAGGACACCGGGCTGATCATCGAACTCGGCGACTGGGTGCTGCGGACCGCCTGCGCCGAGGCCGCGACCTGGCCCGATCATGTCCGGCTCGCGGTCAACGTATCGCCGGTCCAGCTCAAGTGCCGGACGCTGCCGCTGCGGGTCGCTGCGGCACTGGCGACATCGGGCCTGGCACCGGACCGGCTGGAGCTCGAGATCACCGAAGCCGTGCTGATCCGCGACGACGAGGCCGCGCTGGAGAGCCTGCACCAGCTCCGCGACATCGGCGTGCGCATCGCGCTCGACGATTTCGGCACCGGCAACTCGTCCTTGAGCTACCTCAAGCGCTTCCCGTTCGACAAGATCAAGATCGACCGTTGCTTCGTCAGCGACATCACCGATGCCGACGGCTCGGCCTCGATCGTGCGGGCGGTCGTCGACATCGCGACCACCCTCGACATGACGACGGCCGCCGAGGGTGTCGAGACCGAGCCGCAGCGCGCGCTGTTGAAGAAGCTCGGCTGCACCGAGATGCAGGGCTATCTGTTCAGCGCGGCGCGGCCGGCAGCGAAACTGCGCGAATTGTTTGCCGGGACACGCGAGACGGGCGCGGTGGCCTGACGCCCGCGCGGCATCGCGCCGCTGTCCATGGATAATTTTCGCCGGCCGGCTATCGCCTCGGCCCGGCGCATCCTTATATTCGCGTCAGCATCCCATGCGATGGAGGACGGGGGAGAACATGGAACCGATGTCCCTGCTTCTGAACGTGATCTGGATTCTCCTCGGCGGCGCCTGGATGGCATTCGGCTGGATGGTCGCCGCCGTGATCATGGCGATCACGATCGTCGGCCTGCCCTGGGCGCGCGCCGCCTTCAACATCGCGATCTACACTTTGCTGCCGTTCGGATCGCGGGCGGTGCGCCGCGACGAGATCACGGGCATCGGCGACATCGGCACCGGGTCGCTCGGCCTGATCGGCAACCTGATCTGGCTGGTTCTCGCCGGCTGGTGGCTTGCGCTCGGGCACCTGATCCACGCGGTGGTGTTCGCGATCACCATCATCGGGCTTCCCTTCGCCTGGGCGCATCTCAAGCTTGCCGGGATCGCGCTTTGGCCGATCGGCAAGGAGATCGTGGCGGCCTGACTCCGTTTCACGCAACCAGCCGCCCGCGGTTGTTCTCGGCCAGGATGGGTCGCACCAGCCGCCCGAAGCGTTCGGCCTCCTCGTCGTGCAGATAGCCGGACAGGCAGAACGAATGGCAGCCCGCATCGACGAATTGCTGCAGCATGGCGGCGCATTGCGCGGGATTGCCGACCACCGCGATGCCGGCGCCGGGCCGCACCTTGGTGATGCCGGTCCACAGATGCGGCAGCAGCAGGTCGCCGTAGTCGCGGGCAAGCTCCTGCACCCGGCGGTTGGCCTCGGAGCGGGTATAGAGCGTCTTGATCTCCTGCTTCTGCCGCTCGCTCGCGTGCCGCACCAACTGGTCGGCCGCGGCCCAGGCGTCGCGCTCGTCCTCACGGCAGATCACCTGCAAGCGCATGCCAAAGCCGATCGCGTCCTCGCGGCCATGCGCCCGCGCCATGGTCCTGATCTCGGCGATGTTCCGGGCAACGCGCTCCGGCAGGTCGCCCCAGAACAGGTGCACGTCGGAATGCTTCGCCGACAACTCCCAGGCCTGCCGCGAGCCGCCGCCGAGATAGAATTTCGGATGTGGCTGCTGCAGCGGCCGCGGCCTGACATGCGCGCCGGCGATGGTGTGGAATTTGCCCGCGAAATGCACCGGCCCGCGTGCGCTCCACAGCGCCTTGAGGATGGCGACCTCCTCCTCCATCAGCTCGTAGCGCTGCTCCTTGGCGTGGCGCACGCCCTCCGCCTCGACCTCGCTCTCGTTCTGGCCGGCGATCAGGTTGATGCAGATGCGGCCGCCCGACATCTGGTCGAAGGTCGAGATCATCTTGGCCATCAGCACCGGATTGACGTAGCCGGGCCGGTCCGCGATCAAGGGCTTGATCCTGGACGAACGCGCCGCCATGAAGGCGCCCGAGATCCAGGCCTCCCAGCAGGTCGAGCCGACCGGGATCAGGAGATAGTCGAACCCGGCCGCCTCGGCGGCGTCGACCACGCGCCCGCACAGCTCCGCCGATCCCGCGACCTGGGCCTCGGCCAGGCCATAGGCCGTGGTGTCGCCATGCGTGGGCAGATACCAGCCGAATTCGAGCGGACGCATCGGTTTTACCTCGGACTGTCGGGAAGCGGACGCAAGCAGTCTACAGCCTGCACCGCGGCCGACAATGGCGCCGCAGCCATCGCCGCCCGGCCGCGCTCGAACTGCCGCGCCGCCATTGCCGATGCCGGACCAATCGGCTAAAGAAAGCGGGTACGCACCCGTAGCTCAGCTGGATAGAGCGTTGCCCTCCGAAGGCAGGTGTCAAGTCTGCTGGTGCGAAAAGCGAGGAAGAAAGACTATTGAAGTGCAAAGGCTTGCGAGGGCAGCGCGTTGGGGTTAACTCAGTCGCGAAATCCGCGTAAGCACTGCGTAAGCAGCAAGCACCCGTAGCTCAGCTGGATAGAGCGTCGCCCTCCGAAGGCGAAGGCCACACGTTCGAATCGTGTCGGGTGCGCCAACTTTGCCAAAAAGACCGAGCTTCAATTCTGCGGGTCCTTTTAGTCGTGACGAAACTTCCCGCCCTCCTAATTCATCACCTTGGGGACGGTTGTGCTCCTTCTAGATCAGCGCGGCGCTTCCGTGGCCGCACGCTGACGAGAAATGGCAATGGGAGCTTACCCGACAAGAATCATGTTGGCGTTTCGGAGCGGCGGAGTTTGCGCCTTCCCGAAATGCGGCAAGCATCTCACCTACCAAGCCAAGGTAGGGGACGATACATATATCGGAGAAGCCGCGCACATCCGTGGCGAGAAGCCCGGCGCAGCACGCTACGACTCATCCATGACCGATGAGGAGCGAGACAGCGTACGCAATCTCATCTACATGTGCACGGACCATCACACGATCATCGATAAGGTGGAGGCCGACTGGCCCGTGTCGGCACTTCAAGCCCTGAAGGAGGCACACGAGAAACAGGTACGGCAGGCCATGGAGGAGGCGTTCGCATACGTTGCCTTTCCGGAGCTCCAGAACGCGGTCTCCTGGGTGGCCAAGCAAGCGCCCGCGGGTAACGGATCGTTCGATATCATTTCGCCAGATGAGAAGATAAAGAAGAACCACCTCTCGAATGGCGCGCGCCATATCATCGCCGCCGGCTTGACGTCTAGATCGACCATCGCAGCCTATGTCGAGGTCGAGGCCCGGCTGGATTCAGACTTCCCCGAGCGACTCAAGGCCGGCTTCCTTGAGCAATATTATGCCCTGCGCAAGCAAGGGCACAAGGGTGACGAGCTGTTCGAGTTGATGTGCGACTTCGCGCAGCAAGGGATGCACAGTCAGGCCGACAAGACCGCCGGAGTCGCCGTGCTGATCTACCTCTTCGAAATCTGCGATGTATTCGAAAAATGATCCTGCCGACCAAGCACATCCCGCAGAATGAAGCGCTAATCGGTATCGGCGCAACCGTGCTAGCGCATCTGAGCGGACCCATGACCGTTTCGGGTCTGTGGGAACGCATTCGCACGGAGCCCAATGTCGGCACGTTCGAGCGCTTCGTTCTCGCCTCGAACCTTCTCTATCTCATCGGCGCCATTGACATCAAAGACGGCCTGATCGTCAGGACCACATCATGATTAAGGCGGTGCGCGCCAATAGGAGGGGTTTTCATAACGCCACATTCACGCCCGGCGTGAACCTCATTCTTGCCGATCGTTCCACCACGGCGGGCGATAAGGACACGACGAACGCGCTAGGGAAGTCTACCCTCATCGAGATTATCGACTTCTGCTTAGGGAGCAACACGTCCG
>NZ_JAFAVV010000201.1 GCF_019242285.1 Bradyrhizobium sp. | reverse complement strand
CTACACAAGGCCACCTTTCGTGCTCTATGGCACGCTGTGGATTCTGCTGATCGCGTTTTTGACCATCAACCTGCCCTCGGCCTATCAGCAATTGCAGGCGGCGTTCGCCACCATCCACCCGGAGCTCGAGGATGCCAGCCGCATTCTCGGGGCGACGCGGCTGCAGACCTTGGGCGGCATCGTCGCGCCGCTGCTCCGCACCGGCGTGATCGCGACCTGGTGTTTCATTTTCATCGGCGTGATGCGTGAATTGTCGGCCGCGATCGTGCTGTTCACGTCGCAGACCAAGGTGCTCTCCGTCCTGATCTATGACCTCAACGAAAGCGGCGACCTCGCCGCGATCTCGGTGCTCGGCATCGCGATGCTGGTGATCACGTTTGCCGTGGTGCTGGTGGTCAACCGCATCCCGATGTTCGGCGCGAACGCAAGGTAGTGCGTAGGGTGGCTAAGTCGTTCCGCAACGATCCTATGCATCGTCGCGGAACGACGTGCCCACCATCGTCTCGACAGCGGCTCTGGATGGTGGGCACGCTTTCCGCCTTTGCGTGGCACGCATTGGTGCACGGGGCCGCTTAGCCCACCTACGGATCGGAGCGCGCGGCCCTTCTGGCGCCGACGTCCGGCAACCCCTATATCGGAAGCCCATCTGCTTGCGAGGTCCTCCGTGACAGCCAAACCATCCGCCCCCGTCGCCCCGCGCCGGCCGCATTCGTTCACCGTGCATGGCGTCACCATGACCGACGACTATGCCTGGCTGAAGGACGCAGACTGGCAGGAGGTGCTGCACGATCCGCAGGTGCTGGATCAGGACATCCGCAAGCATCTCGAAGCCGAGAACGCCTATGCCGAAAGCTTCCTCGGTTCCACCGCCACCTTGCAGAAGAAGCTCGTCGCCGAGATGCGCGGGCGCATCAAGGAGGATGATTCCTCGGTGCCCTCGCCCGACGGGCCGTATGCCTATTTCCGCAAATTCCGCGAGGGCGGCCAGCACGAGATGTTCGGCCGCATGCCGCGGGGTGGCGGCGAGGAGCAGATCGTGCTCGATGGCGACGAACTCGCCAAGAGCCATGATTACTTCAGGTTCGGCGGCAGCCGGCATTCCCATGACCACAGGCTGCAGGCCTGGAGCGCCGACACCAAGGGCTCGGAATACTTTTCGATTCGCGTGCGCGAGTGGGAGACGGGGCGCGATCTCGATGACGTCGTGGAGGAAACCGACGGCGGCGTGGTGTGGGCGCTCGACGGCAGGAGCTTCTTCTATGTCAAGCTCGACGACAACCATCGCCCGATGCAGGTATGGCGCCATCGGCTCGGTATCGCACAGGCCGATGATGTTCTCGTCTACGAGGAGCAGGACTCAGGCTGGTTCACCCATCTGCACGAATCGACCAGCGGCCGCTTCTGCGTGATCGCGGGCGGCGACCACGAGACTTCCGAGCAGCGCCTGATCGATCTCGCCGCACCCGATTCCCCGCCCCGCGTGATCGCATCGCGCGAAAATGGCGTGCAATATTCGATCGCCGACCGCGGCGATGAATTGTTCATCTTGACCAATGCGGATCGCGCGATCGACTTCAAGCTCGTCACCGCGCCGCTGGCGGCGTCGGACCGCGCCAACTGGCGCGACCTGGTCCCGCATCGCGCCGGCGTCTATGTGCTCGACTACGATCTCTATTCCGGCCATCTGGTGCGGCTGGAGCGCGCCAATGCCTTGCCGTCGATCGTGATCCGCGATCTCGCAAGCGGCGAGGAGCACGCCATCGCCTTCGACGAGGCGGCCTATTCGCTCGACACCATGGGCTCCTACGAGTTCGACACCACCAATCTGCGCTTCTCCTATTCGTCGATGACGACGCCGTCGGAAGTCTACGACTACGACATGGGCAGCCGCACGCGGACCTTGCGCAAGCGGCAGGAGATTCCCTCCGGCCACGACCCGGCCGACTATGTCACCACCCGCATCATGGCCAGGGCGCAGGACGGCGCCGAGGTGCCGGTGTCGCTGCTGCACCGGCGCGACTTCCTACGTGACGGCCGCGCGCCGCTCTTGCTCTATGGCTATGGCTCCTATGGCATGGCGATGCCGGCGTCGTTCAATACCAACCGGCTGTCGCTGGTGGATCGCGGCTTCGTCTATGCCATCGCGCATATCCGCGGCGGCACCGACAAGGGCTGGGGCTGGTATCTCGACGGCAAGCGCGAGAAGAAGACCAACAGCTTTGACGACTTTGCCGCCTGTGCGCGGGCGCTGATCGATGCGAGATACACCAGCGCGAAGCGCATCGTCGGCCATGGCGGCAGCGCCGGCGGCATGCTGATGGGCGCGGTTGCCAACCGCGCCAGCGAGTTGTTTGCCGGCATCGTCGCCGAGGTGCCGTTCGTCGACGTGCTCAACACCATGCTCGACGACAAGCTGCCGCTGACGCCGCCGGAATGGCCGGAATGGGGCAACCCGGTCGCGAGCGAGAAGGATTTCCGCACCATCCTGTCCTACTCGCCCTATGACAATGTTGCGGCGAAGGCTTATCCGGCGATCCTGGCGATGGCGGGACTGACAGACCCGCGCGTCACTTATTGGGAGCCGGCGAAATGGATCGCGCGCTTGCGCGCGACCATGACCGGCGGCGGACCGGTGCTGTTGCGCACCAACATGGGCGCCGGCCACGGCGGCGCCTCCGGCCGTTTCAACCGCCTCGACGAGATCGCGATCGTCTATGCGTTCGCGCTGTGGGCCGCTGGGATGGCAGGGGATGTGTAGGGTGGGCCAAGCTTTGCCTGCGCTCGAAGAGCGGAGGCAAAGCGTGCCCACCATGCTGAGCCATTGAGTCGCTAGATGGTGGGCACGTCGCTTCGCGCCTTAGCCCACCCTACGATATACGACTACTTCCTTCGTCGTGCCGCCGCGGCTGATGCATCCACCACGTTGTCGACCTCCTCGCGCCAGCGCAGGATCTCCATCGCCAGCACCGGATGATTGAAACCCTTGAGCACGAGATCGTCGAGCGGGCGCGCCTCGACCCAGGGCTCGACCATGCCATGGACCCTCCGGCTCACCACGATCTGGTTCGCCTTGGCCTCGTCGCACAGCCGCGAGGCGAGATTGGTGACGCTGCCGATCGCGGCATATTCCAGCCGGTGCTCGAAGCCGATCTGGCCGAGCGTGGCGTAGCCGAGCGCAATGCCCATGCCGAAGCCGAGGCTGTGCCCGCGGTTGCGCCATTTGCGCGTCAGCGCGCCGACCTGGTCGCGCATCTCGCAGGCCATCTTCACCGCGCGCGCGGTGTGATCCTCGAACTTGATCGGCGCGTTGAACAGGATCATCACGCCGTCGCCGGCATAGCGGTCGAGCGTGCCCTC
>NZ_JAFAVV010000950.1 GCF_019242285.1 Bradyrhizobium sp. | reverse complement strand
GCTGTCCGGCGAGCCGCCAGAAGATCAATTCCGGATGCGCCTCGCCGATGGTGGCCTGGCGCTCGGGCGTCATGACGTCGTCGACCTCCCTGAGTTTGTCGCGGATGTTCCAGAGCTGGCAGGAAACGCCCATGCCCCTGCCCTCGTGCCGCCAGTAATATGCGTTGGCCGCCGCCTGATCCGGAAACGTCCAGAGGTTTCGGCGCGCGCCGAGAAACACCGCGGCGCCGGCAAGCTCGCGCGCGAGCAGGTCGCAGGTGCGATGACCGGCCGTCCCGAGCCCGATCGGCATGTCGATCATCGCCCGCGCATGCGGCATCGACAATAGCCGCGCCAGCCCCGGCGAATAGTCGAAGCCGTGGTTGCCCTCTCCGTCGATGAAGGCTGCGACCCATCCGCCGCGAAAGCCGTCGAGGCCCAGATAGGTCGCCACGTCCGTGCCCATTCAAAGCCGCTTGCTCATGAACAGGCTGAGCGGATCGATCTGATACGCGCCAAACGGCGGGCACTCCCGATAGCCGGCAGCACGATAGAGCCCGATCGCCTCCGGCTGCCGGATGCCCGTCTCGAGACTGATGCGCGTGATCTCTCGCCGACGAGCCGCATCCTCCAGTGCAGCGAGCAGACGCCGCCCGAGGCCGAGCCGGCGCGCCGTCGATCGCACGAACAGCCGCTTCATCTCGGCATGATCAGGCGCGATGACGCGAAAGGCGATCGACCCAAGAAGTTCGCCAGCGCGACGCGCCGCCAAAAACAGCATGTCTGGCGCCGCGAGGGCTTCCGCATCCACCCGATGATTGCTCTCGGCCGGGTAGAGCCCGCACATGTAGGCGTCGGCTTCGGCGAGCAGATCACGCATATCGGCCTGCCGCGGGTCCTCAGGTCCGATGCTGATCCCGATCATCCGCGAAAAAACTCGGCGATCACGCCGCCCGCGTCTTGCGCGACGGCTTGTCGGTTGCAGCATCGAGTTCGCGGACGAGGTTGGCGAGCTCGGCGGTGACCGCATCCAGCGCCTCTGCGTCCGGCACAGGCTCGGTGGCGCGGCGCCGTTGGCGCTTTGCGGACAACCGGCCGAGCAGCGCAGTGGCGCCGCGCTTCGACAGATCCTTGAAACCGCGATAACTGAAGTCGACGACCACCTCATGGTGCCTCAACCCCTTGCCGCCCTTCACCGGGCCAAGGTCCCGCACCAGGCAATAGTGCCCGTCGCTCATTCGCGCCAGTCGACTGTTCCGCAACATCTGGTCATGCATGCATCGTCGAGAGATTCGGTCAACCTCGACAACGTGGGAATCAAGGAATGGTTCAGCCTGGATGACGCGCGACACGTCGCGCGCATGATGCTGATGCAATGAAGCCACAAAGCGCGGGCCGCGCTTCGCCCGGGCGATCAGGCTGCCTTTTACGACCGCCCGATCGACCGGCCGACCATCGAGAACGGAACGACAACCGCTGCCGCTCCGCTTGCGCGAACGATCCGCGTCGCAGGGACCCCCGATTGCTGCCAGCACGGTGTCAGCAGGTGCTTGATAGCCCTCCCTGCATCTGATGGGAACGGATTGTCATGAGCCCCTCTGTCAACGACATCGCACTTCAATCGACCGGAACGCGCGCGCTCGGCCGGGGCGCCGTGCTCGCTGCGATGTGCCTCGGCGTGCTGATCGCGCAGATCGACACCTCGGTCGTGAACCTGGCAATGCACGCGATCGGCACCGACTTTCGCGCCGGCGTGAGCGCGCTGCAATGGATGCTGGACGCCTACAACCTGGTCTATGCCGTGCTGCTGCTCAGCGGCGGCCTGCTCGCCGACCTCTATGGCCGGCGACTGGTTTTCCTGATCGGGGCGGCGGTGATCGCGGGCGGCTCCATCCTCTGCGCCTGCGCAGCGGACATCGGCACGCTGATTGCCGGTCGCGCCATCACCGGCGTCGGCGCGGCACTGCTGCTGCCCTCCTCGCTCGCCGTCATCCGCGTGGTCTGGCCAGAGGAGAAAGAGCGCGGGCGCGCGCTCGGTGTCTGGGCCAGTTGCAACGGTCTCGCCTTTGCGATCGGGCCGACGGTGGGAGGTCTGCTGATCGACACCAGCGGATGGCGCAGCGTGTTTCTCCTGGCGGTGCCGATGGCGGCCGGCGCCCTGGTCCTCGCTTGGCTGAGCGTGCCGGAAAGCGCCGATCCGCACAGCCGCCATTTCGACCTGCCGGGGCAACTGCTGGGCGCCGCCTCGCTCGGCAGCCTCGCGCTGGCCGCCATTCTCGGTCACGACGGCGGCCGGCTCTGGATCATGGCGCTCGTAGTCGCGCTTGCCACGCTGCTCCTGTTCCTGCGCGTGGAAGCAAGGCGCGGCACCGCCGCGCTGGTACCGCTGTCGCTGTTTCGGTTGCCGCCGTTTGCCGGCGCCATCACCGCCATCGCGGCGATGACCTTTGGCGTCTACGGCATGATCTTCCTGGTGCCGCTGCTCTGGCAGTCGGTGGGCCATCTGACGCCGCGCCTTGCGGGCCTCGCGATGATGCCGAGCGCGCTCGCGTTCTTCCTGGTCTCCAACCTGTCGGGCAGGTTTGCCCACCATGTCGGGCCGCGGCTGCTCGCGGCAGGCGGAACGGCATTGATCGGATGCGGACTGCTGATCCTCTCGTCGTCGACGGCGGCGGCGCCGATCTGGCTGGCGCAGATCGGGCAGATCGCCGCGGGCGTCGGCATGGGCCTCAACACCGGCCCGTTGTTCGGCATTGCGGTCGGTTCGGTCGGACGTGAGCGCGCGGGCACCGCAGCGGCGTTGGTCAATGTCGCGCGCATGACGGGAGCCTCGCTCGGCGTCGCCTTGCTCGGCACGGTCTACGGCCTCCTCGGCGGCGGCGCTGCGGGTTTCACCGGCGCGATGCTGCTCGGCGGAACCGTCCAGCTCGGTGGCGCGCTGACGGCGCTGTTGACGATACGACGATAGACGATCCCGGCCTCGCACCCGTCATGGGTCGAGATAGATGCCCGCTTCCAGATTGTTGCCGTCGGGATCGATCAGGAAGGC
>NZ_JAFAVV010000844.1 GCF_019242285.1 Bradyrhizobium sp. | reverse complement strand
ATCTCGCGTAACGTTCAGCAGGCGGCGCACGGCACACAGCAGGTAGCGACGAACATCACCGACGTGCAGCGCGGCGCAACCGAGACTGGATCGGCTTCGTCACAAGTTCTAACTGCGGCGCAGACGCTTTCGGAGGACAGCAACCGCCTGAGGCAGGAGGTCGGCAGGTTTCTCACCTCGGTGAGAGCCGCCTAAGGTCGGTAGTTCGTAACAGTTCGTAGGATGAGGAGAGCGCAGCTGAACCCATCACTTGGCGCGGCGTCAATGATGGGTTTCGCCCCACCTTTCATGTTCCGGCTTCATCGCGTGAAGTCGCACTCCCCATCCTACGACCGTTCATATTGTGAGAGCCGTAGGGTGCGGCCAAGGCGCACAGCGCCATGCCCACCATTATATCGACAGCATGGCTTTTGATTGGTGGGCACGCTCCGGCCTTCGTGTGGCGAACTTACGTGCATATGGCCGCTTAGCCCACCCTGCGGATCCCATCCTACACTTTCGCGTCGCGTTCTCTGAATCGATTCGCCCGGCGGGCGAAATTCGGTCGAGTGCGCCCGCCGTCGTACTGCTGGCGGGGGTTCGCATGCCGAAAATCGCCTGCGCCGGAACGAAAAGTTCGCGAAGGATTCGAGCGGTTTGGGATCATTCGGTCCCTGGATCCGAATTTTCTTCTTTCCTTTTTTCCGAATTCGTGTATATATGGCCCGTCCCGCCCCGGACACAAGGGGCGTATCGCGATCGTCACGAACGCGGGGTGGGATGCGATGGACGTGATGGCGTCGCCAGACGAGCGATGCCGGCACGGACTGCGAAAGCGTGTGGTCCTGATCCCGCGACGCTGGGATCAAGCCTCGAGGAGGACGAATCCGCGAGGTGAGGGTGGCAACAAAGCCCGTTCACCCGGGAGAGCACGCCATAAGCGTTAAAACCATCGCGCGGGGAATGCCGGGCTGTCTCGGCTGAACCTGTGGTGACTGCCGCCTGCGTTTCTTGTTGCAGGCGGGCCATGGGTTGCGGCCAACACCCGGCATTCCCTGCGCCCTCTTCTTGGAGAGGGTCTTTCGGCGCACAGCTCGGACGCACCTTGCGTCGCGAGAAGGCGACCGCATGGGCGTGGAAATCGACGGTTCGGTATCCGGAACGGAGGCCAGCCACGCTCGTCGTCGTTCCATTTCTTGATGGATCAGTTCAAATTCGTCGCATTTCCCGACCATTTTCCATAGCGAATTACCTGTCGCCCGTAATCCTACGAGGGCAGCCGTTAACCGGCGGTTGGTTCCATGGAACCTATCGTCGTGCAACACAAGCCGCGGCGCCTTAGCCATCCGCCTCCGCAGGGCCCTGGCGTGCCGATGCGATTCCACGTCGATGCATGAGCGCTCCGGTGTCCAGATATTCCATCCGTTCCAAGATCGTCGCCGTCATCGCCTTCTTCCTGGTCCTGACGTCGAGCCTCGGTCTCGTCGCCGTGCGCAGCATGGAGGCGATCAACGCCCATACGGTTGAGATCGCCAGCAACTGGCTGCCCAGCGTGCGCGTGCTCGGCGAGCTGCGCGCCGACATCAACGTGTTCCGCGTCGCGCTGCGCGCACATGTGATGGCGGAGACGTTGGAGGCGAAGGATGCGGGCGAGAAGCGGCTGTCCGGCATCCTCGAGAACATCGCGAAGGACCGCAAAGCCTATGAGCCGATGGCTTCCACGCCGGAAGAGCGGGCGATCTATGAGGAATGGTCGCGCGCCTGGGACAAGTACCTGAAGGGCGTGCAGGAGGTCGTCAGGGAATCGCGCAACAGCGTCGGCCGCATCCCGCACGAGGCGAGCGAGCTGTTGGCGAAATCGGTGGCGGTGATGGCCGCCGAATCCGACAAGATGCTGGCCAAGGACATCGAGCTGAACAATGCAGGCGCAGAGACGGCGACGCGAACGGCCGCGGCAGGCTACAGCACGGCCTTTTGGATCGTGCTGGCCATCATTTCCGCCGCCGTCCTGGCGGGTCTGGCGGTCGGCTTCCTGCTGGTTCAAGACATCTCGCGCGGTATCGCTTCGATCGTCAGGCCGATGCAGGCGTTGGGCGACGGCGACCTCGCGGCCGAGGTGACGCATCGTGGTGAGAAGACCGAGATCGGCGCCATGGCCGACACGCTGCAGGTGTTCAAGGAAGCGCTGATCGCGAAGAGGGCAACCGACGAGGCCGCCGCGCGCGATGTCGAGGCCAAGATCGAGCGCGGCCGGCAGGTCGACCGGATCACCTGCGATTTCGAAGCGGTGATCGGCAACATCGTCGAGACCGTGTCCTCGGCATCGACCCGACTAGAAGGCTCCGCGGGCACGCTGACGTCGACGGCGGGCCGCGCGCAGGAGCTTTCGACCGTCGTCGCCGCGGCGTCGGAGGAGGCTTCCACCAACGTCCAGTCGGTGGCGTCCGCCACTGAGGAGCTGACGTCGTCGGTCAAGGAGATCAGCCGCCAGGTCCACGAATCGGCGCGGATGGCGGGCGCCGCGGTCGCGCAGGCACGGGAGACCAATGAGCACGTCAGTGAATTGTCGCGCGCGGCCGGCCGCATCGATGACGTAGTCGAGCTGATCAACACCATCGCCGGACAGACCAATCTGCTCGCGCTCAACGCCACCATCGAGGCGGCGCGGGCCGGCGAGGCCGGCCGCGGCTTTGCCGTCGTCGCCTCCGAGGTCAAGGCGCTGGCCGAGCAGACCGCCAAGGCGACCGGCGAGATCGGCGAGCAGATCGCCGGCATCCAGGCGGCGACGCAGCAGTCGGTCGGCGCGATCAAGGAGATTTCGGCGACGATCGAGAAGCTGTCCGAGATTTCGTCGACCATTGCCGCCGCCGTGGAACAGCAGGGTATGGCCACGCAGGAGATTTCCCGCAACGTCCAGCAGGCGGCGCAGGGCACCGAGCAAGTATCCTGCAGCATCGCCGACGTGCAGCGCGGTGCCACCGAGACCGGATCGGCCTCGGCCGAGGTGCTCTCGGCGGCGCAGGTGCTGTCTTCCGACAGCGACCGGCTGCGGCGCGAGGTGGCGAAATTCCTCGACAGCGTGAGGGTGGCGTGACGTTCAACTCGCCGACGGCGCCGCCGCTGCCGGGGGCGGTCGTCTGCGAAAGAGGATTCGTTGATAGAGCCAGCCGATCGCGACCAGGACGAGGCCGAGGCCGATGAACGACAGTGCGCGGTAGATGCCGGTCAAGGTAGACATGTCGATCAGGAACGCCTTCAGGATCGTCAGCCCGATCACCGCGGCGGAGGCCAGCCGCGCACGCTGCGAATTCACGGCGATGCCGATGCCGAGCAGTGCGACGCCGAAGGTCAGCCAGGCGATCGAGTAGGTGTACTGTTCGGCATCCCCGGTGGCGCCCGAGGTCAGCACCGGCCCGTGATAGAGCCGGCGGATTTCCAGCGACACATAGGCGAGCGCGAACGCCAGCGCGCCTGTCGCGATGGTGTTGGCATAGGCGGCGCCGCGGCGGCCGACCACCGCATAGGACAGCAGCAGCATCAGCACCGCCGGCACCGCATAGCCGAGCAGCAGCAGGTTGACGAACGCACCATCGACGGCCGCGCCGCTCTGCATCGGATTCTCCACCAGCAGGACGCCGAACAGGCCCACCGCCCCCGCGAACAGCGTGAGCAGCACCGCGCCAACATCATGAACGATACTGTGGGTGCGGACGCGCAGTCGCTCCAGCCCGATGGCCATGGCCAACGCCACGCAGAGCTCGAGCGCGAGTTCCGCAAGTGTCGGCGTGTCGCGATAGACGTCGCCGCCATAGATCGCGTGACGGATTTCCATGAAGGCGAGCAGCACGGTGAACAGGGTCGCCGCCGCCTCGATCATGCGCAGCGGGACGTCGTCCGCACGACGGCGCAGCAGATGGCTTGCGACCCAGAACGACAGGGCCGGCACGCCGTAGCCCCAGAGCAGCCAGTTGAAGATCGGTGTGGTGCCTACATCATCGCCGGCGATGCGCGGCTCGTAGCCGATCCGCAGCACCACGATCGCAGCCAGGATCGCGGCGAGCCAGCGCAGGAACGGCACCGGCCGCCGCAGTGATATCCAGCTCGTGCCCATCGCCATCAACGCGAGCGCAATGGTGAGCCAGCCCCTTTCCAGTTCAAAGGTCAGGGCCAGCGCCAGCGCGCCGAGCGAGCCGGTCGCGAACAGGGCGGTCGAGATCATCAGGCCGGGCCGGCTCTCACGCCGGGTCAGGACCTCGGTCGCCGCGGCAAAGGCGGCCGCGAGCAGCACGGCGAGGATCGCGAACGGAATCGAGCGGTCGAGATGCGCGATGCGGGCGTAGAGCGCGATCAGCAGCGCCAGCGGCGTGAAGGTCGCGGCCCCCGACCACACGACGGGAATGATCGCGCTCGCGGATCGGCCCTGGGCCAGGAAGCCCAGGCCGCCGAATCCGGCGGCGAAGATGGCAGCTGCGATCAGATGCAGCGTGACCGATGGCTCGGTGAGGGCGGGACCGCCCATGCCGGGCAGTGCGCCGCCCGGCAGCACCAGCACCTCTGGCACGCTCCGTACCGCCCATTCGGCGAAGACGACGAACACCAGGAAAGCGCCGGCGCCGACCGCGCCGGTGGCCGCACCCGCGCGCCAGGCCACCAGCAGCGTTGCCGCGATCAGGACGGCAAAGGTGATCAGAGCCGCGTCAGCGTGTTGGCTGACCAGCACGACCAGGGTGGCGCCTGCGAGATAGGCGGCAAGCGAGCCCGACGAGACCGGTTCGATGCGGCCATCGTCGATGGGAGGGCCGAACAGAAAGCCGCAGACCACCAGCAATGCCGCGAGCGCGAAGCCCGCGACGACGTGGAAGGCGTACGGCCCGACGACAGGCGGATCGAACGTCAGGACCGGCAGGATCCAGAGCAGGTCAAGCACGATGGTGGTGACCGCGAGCCAGCGCCACAGCCGCGCCCGGGCCAGGCCGAACGACGCGGCCGTGACGATCGCGAGATGGACGTAGAGCGCCCAGAGGTCCGGTTTCTCCGAGGAGACCAGGATCGGTGTGGCGAAGGCGCCGACCACGCCGAGACCGGCCAGCGCGGGACCGTGCAGCAGCGCGGCGGCGAGCGTGCCGAGGGCGACCAACCCGAGCAGGATGAAGGCGGTCGCCGGCGCAATAAAGTCGTAGAGCGCATAGGCGGCGTAGACGGTGGCGAACGCCACCGCCGTCCCTGCCGCCGTCAGGATGGCCGGGATGTTGGCCATCGGCAGCGCCTCGATCTCGGCGATGCTCTGCCTGCGGCGGGTCCATTCGCCCACGCCGAGCAGCGCCAGCGCGAACAGGCCTCCGAGGAAGGTGCGCACGCGCGGGCCGAGCAATCCTGCCTCGATCGAGTAGCGCACCAGGAAAAAGCCGCCGAGTGCGAGCGTCAGGCCGCCGATCCAAACCACCCAGCGGGTGCCGATCTGTTCCTCGAAGCCGCGGTCGTCCGCCGGTGGAGGGGGTATCGCTGGCGCTGCTCGGGCGCTCGCGGGCTCGGTGGCCGTCTCCGGCTCAAGCGGCAGCGGTTCGCCGGGACTCGTGGCCGGTGCTGCAACGATCGGCGCGGCGGATGCTTCGATCTCCAGATCAGGCGGCAGCGGCGGCGGCGCGGGCCGTGCGGCGGCCTGCGCGGCTCCCGCCTCCAGGACGCCGAGCCGGCCGCGCAGCGCAGCGGCATCTTCCCGAGCCTTATGCGCAAGGAACAGTGCAACGCCGGCCACCACCAGCGCGATGAAATCGAGGGGCGCATCAAACATTCAGGTGCCTGCCTGGCAAGATCCAAAGGTCATGGTTCAGCGCCGTCCGCGCACGCGCAGGCCCGGCGCGGGCCGCTCCTGCAGCACCTCGCGACGAAATCGGAACAGCGCGGCAGGCCTCCCCCCCGTCTGTGTCGACATCACACCGGTCGGTTCGACCAGCGCCTCCGATTCGACGAGTCTGCGGAAGTTCTGCTTGTGCAGATGCCTGCCGGAGATCGCTTCCACGGTCCGCTGCAGCTCCGTGAGCGTGAACTCCGGCGGCAGGAGCTCGAACACCACGGGGCGGTATTTCAACTTCGCGCGCAGCCTCGCGATCGCGGTGGCGAGAATGCGCCGGTGATCGAAGTGCATGGTGGCGCCGAGCACGGGGATCGATTTCCGTGCCAGCGCCGCCCTCCGGCCATCGCGCCGCGCTTCCTCCACGAGGCCCGCTTCGTACAAGAGCTCGTACCGGTCGAGCACACGTTCCTCGTCCCAGTGGCCGCGCTCGCTGCCGAAATAGAGCCGCACGCGGTCCTTGCGGGGAAGTGCCCGCGTACTTTCCGGCGCGTCACCCTGCGCGGCCCAGCGGTTCAGCTCGGGCAGAATGTCGCGCGCGATGACCGCGGGCTGCTCCTGTCGCCAGTCTTCCCAGGGAAAGAAACGGTACCAGGGCTCGAAGGTCGCCCCCGGCGCGGGCGCGGCATTTCCGGCGGGGCGGGTCAGTGCGAGATAGCCGATCGAGGCGACGTGGACTTCGGTGTCACCGGCCTGGGTATGCCGGCCGCGATCACCGAAGGTGTAGAGCTGCTCGACATAGCCGAGCCTCAGTCCGGCCTGTTCCTCCACCCAGGCGCGCAGGCCGATCTCGAAGGTGCGGTGCGCGACCGCGTCGAACGGGCCGAACGGCAGTCCGGTAAGCCTGTCGCCGTCGGAGCCGGAGGCAGTGAGGATGAGCGGCTCGTTGCCCTCGATCGCGACGATCGCCGCGGTCAGGCCGATCTCGATCGGCGTGAGGGGCTGTTCACTCATCTCACTGGTGTTTCACTCGAGCTCGATGCGGAACGGCTTGCCTTCGACCATCATGCTGGCTGGGCCGATCTCATCGAGCGCGCGCAGCATGCGTCCGTCGCGGCCGAGCGCCCTGTCGGCGAGGCCGACCATCAGCCGGTTCGGCGAGGCCATCGGGGAAGCGGCGCGGATCTGCTGCGCGATCACCCTCTCGTCCCGGCGCGGGTTGAGCATGCAGGCGGCCGCGAACGCGCTCGCGGTCGAGCGGCTGACGCCGGCATAGCAGTGGATCACGAGCGGCGCGCCGCGGTTCCATCCGCGCACGAAGGCCAGCACCTGCTCGATATGCGCTTCCGACGGAATGACAAAGCCCTCCATCGGCTCGGTGATGTCGTCCACCGAGATCTTGAGATGATTGGCGGCCAGGATCGATTCCGGCCGCTGCACCTGGTCGACCTTGCCCATCACCGTCAGCACATGGCTGGCGCCGGTCAGCCGGACGACCTCGGGCAGGGCGGCGAGCGAGCAGACGTGGATCATGGCAGTCTCATGGAATCGCAGGCGATGAAGCGGACCCGCGGCCGTGAAAGCAGGTTCGCGCGGCGCGTTCAAGCCTGCAGCGACTTGAACCGCGCCAGAAACTGCTTCTCGGCCTTCGCCGCGCTCCACGGCGTCAGGTATGCCTGCCGCACGGTGGCCGGCAGACCGGGATCGCGCCCGAACAGCCGCTTCGCCTCGGCTTCGGTGAAGCCAGCGAGCATGGTGGCCTCCAGATACGCCGCGCCGCGGTCGGCCTCCTTGATCTGCCGTTCGATATCGAGGCTGAGCGCCGCCGGTAACCCGAAACGGATGTGGATCGCCGCCAGCAGCCGCCGTTCCACCGTCTTGTAGCTGCCGCCCAGTACCGCCTTGAACGGGGAGATCATGTCGCCGATGACGTATTCAGGTGCGTCATGCAAGAGGGCCGCAAGCCGCAGCCGCGCATCGATCCGCGGCGTGTGCGCCCGCATCACGGCTTCGACCAGCAGCGTATGCTGCGCCACCGAAAAGATGTGCGCGCCGCTGGTCTGGCCGTTCCAGCGCGCGACGCGTGCCAGGCCGTGGGCGATATCGGCGATCTCGATGTCGAGCGGCGAGGGGTCGAGCAGATCGAGCCGCCGGCCCGACAGCATCCGCTGCCAGACGCGCGCCTGCGCCACCGACCGCTTCGCGAGCGCCATGTTACTTTGTTGCTTTGGTGCGGGCCGCCCGGCGTTTGGCCCCGCAGTCCTCGTGACAGAAGCAGGTGACCAGATGGTCGTTGACCATACCGGTCGCCTGCATGAAGGCATAGACGATGGTCGGGCCGACGAACTTGAAGCCCCGGCCCGACAGTTCCTTCGATATCCTGATCGAGAGAGGCGTCGAGGCCGGCACGCTCGCGGTGGTCCTGAAGCTGTTCACCTTCGGCTTGCCGTCGACGAAGTCCCAGAGAAATTTCGAGAAACCAGGGCCTTCCTCCATGATCTTGAGATAGGACTTCGCACTCTCGATGGTGCCCTCGATCTTGGCGCGGTTGCGAACGATGCCGAGGTCGTTCATCAGCGCGTGGACCTTCGTGGCATCGTAGCGGGCGATCTTGGCGGGCTCGAAATCGTGGAAGGCGCGGCGGAAGTTCTCCCGTTTGCGCAGGATGGTGATCCAGGACAGCCCGGCCTGGAAGCCGTCGAGGATCAGCTTCTCGTAGAGCGCACGATCGTCATATTCCGGCACGCCCCATTCGGTATCGTGATAGGCGACGTAGAACGGATCTTCACCCGGCCACGGGCACCGCGTCTTGCCGTCGGGATGCAGGCGTGCTGAGCCGCTCATGCGGACTGCTTTGCGGACGGTTGCAGGTCGTTTGCGTCGGCGAGACGGATCGCGAGCCCGCCGGCTGTGAGCGGCAAGCCCGAATTGAGCGCATCGCTGACGCGGTCGGTGCGGATCAGCGCCAGGCCGTTCTCGCCGGCGGTCGAGCCCATAGTGCCGACCGGCTTGTCGCCGGCGAGGATGGTGGCGCCGGCCTCGGGGCGCGGCCCGTCGAGGCGAACGCGCACGGTGCGGGTCCGCGCAGTGCCGCGGTGCTGCATCCGCGAGACGACCTCCTGACCGATATAGCAGCCCTTGTCGAAATCGACGCCGGCGAGCCGGTCCATATTGGTCTCGTGCGGGAAGGCGTCGCCATAGGAGAAATCGAGCCCGCCACGCGGTATCCCGAGTGCGATGCGGTGCGCCTCGTAGACTTCGTTGTCGACGAGGTCGGCGCCAATCAGATCAGCGACCTTTTGCGCAAGCTCCGCAGGGGCAAGAAGGCGAAGGCCGAGGTCCGCTTTCCTTGGGTCGGCGAAGGCGAGATCCGGAGTGGTGGTCGGCTCACCATCCCAGGCCGCGATGACGCCGAGGCTGTCGGAGCGGTTTTCCACCGCTACCTTGGCGCGCAATTTGTAGAAGCCGAGCTTCTGGGCGAGCGCTGGGGCCAGCGCACGCGGGCAGTCGATCAGGAAGCCACCGCCATGGCCTGCGGGGATCTCGGTGATCAGGAAGTCGACGATGATCTTGCCCTGCGGGGTCAGCAGCGCGCCAAATCGCCCGAAGCCGGGCTTCAGCTCGGTCACATCGGTGGTGACGAGCCCATTGAGGAAATTGCGCGCGTCCTCGCCGAGCACCTTGACCACGCCCCGGTCGGGAAGAAACGCAGCTTTCATGGCGACGAAGTTTCTCTTGATGTTCTTGTTGAAGGGCAACTAGCGGATTTCAACCAGAAACGTAAGACGCTAAATTGCGCCGAACAAGGCCTCACCCGGCCTCAAGTTCAATCGAAGCACAGGCCGAGGCGTGATGATCCAACGATTTGACACGATTCTCAAATCCGGCACGATGGTCAACCAGGACGGCGAGGGGGTCCGCGACATCGGAATTTCGGGCGGTCGCATCGCCGAGATCGGGACGCTTGCCGCAGATCGCGCAGCCGAAGTGATCGATTGCAAGGGCTTGCACATCCTGCCCGGCGTGATCGACACCCAGGTGCATTTTCGCGAACCGGGCCTGACGCAGAAGGAGGATCTGGAAACGGGCTCGCGCAGCGCCGTGATGGGCGGCGTGACGGCGGTGTTCGAGATGCCCAATACCGATCCGTTGACCGTGACCGAAGCGGCGTTCACCGACAAGGTGAAGCGCGGCCGGCATCGCATGCATTGCGATTTCGCTTTCTTCATCGGCGGCACCCGCGAGAATGTTCAGGCTCTGCCTGAGCTTGAACGCGCCGAGGGCTGCGCCGGGGTCAAGGTCTTCATCGGCTCCTCCACCGGATCGCTCCTGGTCGAGGACGACGAGAGCCTGCGGCGCATTCTCCAGGTCATCCGCCGCCGCGCCGCCTTCCACGCCGAGGACGAGTACCGTCTCAACGAGCGCAAGCCGTTGCGGATCGAAGGTGACCCGCGCTCGCATCCGCTCTGGCGCGACGAGGCCGCGGCGCTGATGGCGACCGAGCGGCTGGTCAGGCTCGCACGCGAGACCGGCAAGCGCATCCATGTGCTGCACATCTCGACCAAGGAGGAGATCGAATTCCTGCGCGACCACAAGGATGTGGCCTCCTGCGAAGCGACGCCACATCATCTGACCCTGGTCGCACCCGACTGCTACGAACGCCTCGGTACCCACGCTCAGATGAATCCCCCGGTGCGCGCGGCGGAGCACCGCGCCGGCATCTGGCGCGGCATCGAGCAGGGCATCATCGACGTGCTCGGCTCCGACCACGCCCCGCATACGCTGGAAGAGAAGGCCAAGGTCTATCCGGCCTCGCCCTCGGGCATGACCGGGGTGCAGACGCTGGTGCCGGTCATGCTCGATCACGTCAATGCCGGCCGCCTGTCGCTGGCGCGGTTCGTCGATCTCACCAGCGCGGGGCCGGCGCGGCTCTATAACATCTCCTGCAAGGGCCGCATCGCCGCCGGCTATGACGCCGACTTCACGGTGGTCGACCTCAAGCGCAGCGAGGTCATCACCAACCGGTGGGTCGCCTCGCGCGCAGGCTGGACGCCCTATGACGGCCTGCGGGTCACCGGCTGGCCGGTCGGCACCTTCGTGCGCGGAAAGCGGGTGATGTGGCAGGGCGAACTCGTGACGCCCGCGACCGGCGAGCCGGTCAGGTTTCTCGAGACGTTGAAGCCATAGGTAAGGACTATTGCTTCGACAGCGACACCGAGAACTCGCCGTGGCGCACGCGCAACGGCACGCCCTCGATGAACTTCGCCACCGCCTCCTCGCCGTAGGTTCCGACCAGCTCGGCGAGCGCCGCGAACAGGCTCGCCTGCGCCAGGCAATCGCCGTCGATGCCGTCGATGCGCGCCTCGGCCCAGGCCTCGCTGAGATAGGTGAGCGCCGCCCGCCGCTGCTCGTGGTCGGGCAGGGGCTCGCGTTCGAAGCCGAAGGACGCAGGATGATTCATGGGCACAACGGAAGGTACTGGGCGATGCTCCAGGGCGGAGCGCGCGAACGCGTTAACGTGTAGCACGTGGTTTCAGCCCGCCTAGACCACTTCTTGAGGAAAGGTTAATGCCGCCACAGAATGTGCATAATTGTTTCCCGCTAGTTCGCGTAGCGCGCGGTGAGGTCGCGGGCGATTTTCGAGCCCTCCTCGACATAGCGGCGGATCGCCACCACGGCGGCGGGCGTGCAGGTCCGGTAGGTCTGCTGGAAGCCGTTGTAGCCGCGGTTGAAGCCGGCGACCATGCGGGCGCGGCGGTCGCCCGACGGGGTCTCGGCATCGATCAGCGCCTGCATCTGGTTGCGCCATTTGGCGCCTTCATTGCTGCCGCAGATGCCGCGCAGGTAGTGCAGGGTGCCGAGGATCTCGGCCAACCGCTGCAGGTCGCCGTCGAACGGCGCTGCCGCATCCTCCGCCCGTGCGGGGCCGGACAGGCAGGCGGTGACAACCAGGAATGCAGCCAGGAGACGTTTCATGCTCGGTCCAGGAGGCCCGCTGATAGCCCCTCAAAGGCGCGGAAAGCAAGGCACGAGGGTGTGGCAAGTCGGCCTATATCAGCCGCTGCGCGGCTGCGATGACTTCGACGAGTCCGCCGGTCAGCTTGAGGCCGACGATGTCCTCCGGTTTCAGCCATTTGAAATCGTCGAGCTCCTCGTTCAGCACCGGCTCGTTGCCGACCCAGCGCGCCGCGAACGACATGATCAGATAGTGGCCGCCACCGCCATTGGCTGGCAGCACCTCGCGCCAGCCGGCGAGGCCCCTGATCTCGATCTCCAGGCCGGTCTCCTCGTCGACCTCCCGGTGCAAGGCGGCGTGCAGGGATTCGCCGAATTCGACCCGGCCGCCCGGCAGCGAGTAGAAGCCCTTGGCCGGCGAGCGCGCCCGCCGCACCAGCAGAACCTTGTCGTCGCGAAAGATGGCGGCGCTGACCGCGAGCTGGGGATGAGATGGGGCTGAGGCGGACGCCATCAATGGGTCATGATGTAGTCGACGTCGGCCTCCGAGCCGCCGTTGATCAGGCCGCCGGCTGCCGCCACCAGCGGCTTGACCCAGTGGGTCGCCTGCTCGGCGAGCTTGGCCCTCGTCGCGGCCTGGGTCGCGTCCAGCATCGCCGCGCTCACGGCGACCAGGATCGAGGTCATGGTGCCGGTGATCTGGTCGAATTCGGCGCGCAAGGCGGGATCGGCGGATTCATAGGCCGAGATCGCGAGGTCGCGCGCGGCGAAGTTGGACGCGGTGAAATGCTCGGCATAGGACAAGGGACGCCACTGCAGGAAATCCTCGGCGCATTCCGGGATGTCCGGAATCATCTCGAGCAGCATCACGGCTTCGTTGAAGTGGTTGAGATAGTCGGTGGCGAGCCCCGTCCGCGGATTGATGTTCGCCGCCCGCAGTTCCTTGGCGCGGGCCTCGTCGAGGCCCGGCGGCAACGGTGTCAGGTGGGCCGGTTGGGCGGATGGTTGGGCCGTCGACGTCATCTGCGGCAGTGTTCGCATTTCAGGTTAAAAGGTACTGAACGGATAGCTATCTGGATCAGAGAATGTGCGGTCGCTTCGTCATCACCTCGCCACCGGAGGCGCTTCGGCAGATTTTCGGCTTTGTCGAGCAGCCGAATTTCCCGCCGCGGCACAATATAGCACCGACGCAGCCGGTGCCCGTCATTATTCTGGAAAATGGCGTCAGGCATTTCCGCTTGATGCGCTGGGGCTTCGTGCCTTCCTGGGTCAAGGATCCCCGTAAGATTACGCTGCTGATCAACGCGCGCTCCGAGACCGTCGTCGAGAAGCCCGCGTTCAAGAACGCGATTCGGCGCCGGCGCTGTCTGATCCCCGCCGACGGCTATTACGAGTGGCAGGCGGGAGCGGATGGCAAGCGCCCTTACTTCATCCATCGCCGCGACGGCAAGCCGTTCGGGCTGGCGGGGGTCGCCGAGAGCTGGATGGGTCCGAACGGTGAGGAGCTCGACACCGTTGCGGTCGTCACGGCGCCGGCGAGCGCCGATCTTTCGGTGCTGCATCACCGTGTGCCCGTGACATTGATGCCCGTCGATTTCGAACGCTGGCTCGACTGCCGCGAGGACGATGTGGCGCCGGTGCTGCATCTGCTGGTCGGGCCGGAGGAGGGGGAATTCGTGTGGCACGCGGTGTCGCGGCGCGTGAACAGCGCGAACAACGACGACGCCCAATTGCTCCTGCCGATCTCGGACGAGGAGCGCGCCGCGGAAGAAGCGCCGAAGCCGGCGAAGCGGACGGCCGCGAAGAAGCCGCCGCCGCCCAGCTCCGACGACGGGCAGGGATCGTTGTTCTAGGGTGTTCATTGCTCTGGAAGCCTGCATCTCGCCTTTCTTGTCTTACCCACGCATCGTGGTCCGTGATCATGCCGCGGCCACGGCCGATCCCAGCGCTTCGTTGCTGAAGGCCTTGCCGCCAATGGTGCGCATGCGCGCGAACGCGCGCTGGCGCTGCTCGCGATTCTTTCGGGCGCCGCGGCGATGGCGCGCGCGGTCAAGGACGAGCGCTTGCGCCGCGAGCTTCTGGCCGCTGCCAATGGGGCGGCGAAGGCGATCTAGCCCGTTGTCCATGACGTGACGTCGCGGAAAACACAGAGCGCCGCGTATTGCAGCAGCATAATGGTCTTGGCATCGACGATGCGGCCGTCGGCGATCATCGCCAGCGCCTCGTCGATCGATAGCTCCAGCACCTCGATGTCCTCACCCTCCTCGGCGTTGCCGCCGCCGCTGCCGATCCGCATCTTTTCATCGTATTCGGCGACGAAGAAGTGCAGCTTCTCCGTCACTGCGCCCGGGCTCATGAATGCCTCGAACACCTTGTGGACGTGATGCAGGCGGTAGCCAGTCTCCTCCTCGGCCTCGGCGCGGATGCGCGCTTCGGGCTCGGCATCGTCGAGCAGGCCGGCGGCCGCCTCGACCAGGAGATCGTCGTGGCCGTTGACATAAGCGGGATAACGGAACTGGCGCACGAGGACCACGCTGCGGCGTGCGCGATTATAGGGCAACAGCGCCGCGCCATTGCCGCGGTCGTAGGTCTCGCGGTGCTGGGTCTGCCACTCGCCATTGTTGCGCCGCCATTCGAAGGTGGTGGTCTTCAGCGTGTAATGATCGTCCGAGAGCAGGCGGACGTCCTTGATGCGGATGCGGTCGGAGACGGTCATGCTGCTCCTCACGGCGTCGGTGCGCGGCCGTCGAGCCATTTCGCGAAGGTCGTGCGATTCTGGTCGTAATAGCCGAGCGCCTGGTAGAAGGCGTGCACCTTTTCATTGTCGCCGCGCACCATGAGCTGCAGCTTCTCGATGCCGCGCCCGCGCAGCCAGTCCTCCGCCGCCGCCATGATGGCGCGGCCGTAGCCCTTGCCACGCTGGTCCGGATCGACGGAGACGTAATAGACCCAGCCGCGATGGCCGTCATGGCCGACCAGCACGGAGGCCACCGGCGCGCCCGCATCGCGGCCGAGCAGCACGGTGGCATTGCCGTCGCGCCGGGCCAATGCGATGTCGCCGGCCGGATCGTTCCAGGGCCGCGTCAGATCGCAGCGCCGCCAGAGCGCAATCACCTCCGGCAGGTCGTGATCCTCGATGCTCGTGATCGCCAGCGCCTGATCGGCGGTCTCTGCACTCATAACACCTTGCCCGGATTCATGATGCCGTTCGGATCGAGCATCGCCTTGATCTGCCGCATCAGCGCGATCGCGGTCTTGTCCTTCACATCAGGCAATTCGTCGCGCTTGAGCACGCCGATGCCGTGCTCGGCCGAGATCGATCCGCCCATCCTCAGCACGATGTCGAACACCACCGCGTTGACCTCGTGCCAGCGGCCGAGGAAATCCGCGCCGTCCGCGCCGACGGGCTGGCTGACATTGTAGTGGATGTTGCCGTCGCCGAGATGGCCGAACGGCACCGGCCGCGCGCCGGGGATCAGCTTCACCACCGCGGCGTCGGCCGCGGCGATGAAGTCAGGCACGGCGGCCACGGGAACGGAGATGTCGTGCTTGATCGAGCCGCCTTCCGGCTTCTGCGCCGCCGACATCTCGTCGCGCAATTTCCAGAACGCCTGACGCTGGCTGAGGCTGGCTGCGATCACGGCGTCGTCGACGATGCCGTGATCCAGGCCCTTGGTCAGAATGGCCTCCAGCGTGTCCCGGGCATCGTCGCGCGGCGATGACAATTCCATCAGCACGTACCAGCGGTGCTTGCCTTGCAGGGGATCGCGCACGTCGATGCCGTGGCGGATCGAGAAATCGACCGAAATCTCGGACAGCAATTCGAAGCTCGTCAGCGTGCCGGCGGCCAACCCTTGCGAGATTTGCAGAAGCTTCAGCGCCTGCGCGGGCAAGGCGAGGCCGACGAAGGCGGTCTCGATCGCGCGCGGCTTCGGAAACAGCCTCAAGGTTGCCGCGGTGACGATGCCGAGCGTGCCTTCCGCGCCGATGAACAGGTTGCGAAGATCGTAGCCGGTGTTGTCCTTCTTCAGCTTGGAGAGCAGGTTCAGCACCCGGCCATCGGCCAGCACCACCTCGACGCCGAGCGCCATCTCGCGCGCCACGCCATAGGCGAGCGCGGTGGTGCCGCCGGCATTGGTGGAGAGGTTGCCGCCGATGGTGCAACTGCCCTCGGCGCCGAGCGACAGCGGAAACAGCCGGTCGACCTCGGCGGCACGCTGTTGGGCGACCTGCAGGATGACGCCGGCCTCGCAGGTCATGGTGTTGGAGGCGGTATCGACGTCGCGGATCCGGTCCAGCCGGCGCAGCGAGACCACGACCTCGCCATGGTGCGGCGTCTGCCCGCCGACCAGGCCGGTATTGCCGCCCTGCGGCACCAGCGCTATTCTGTGCTCGTTGGCGAGCTTGCAGATCGCCGACACTTCGGCGGTCGAGCCCGGCCGCAGCACCAGCGGCGAGCGGCCGTGGAACAGGTCGCGTTCCTCGGTGACATAGGGCGCGATGTCGGCCGTATCCGTCATCGCATATTTGTCGCCCACGATCTTGCGGAACTTCGCGATCAACTCGGCTGGGGGCGGAGGCGCCGCCGGCTGTGAGACGTTCATTGTTGTTCTTTCCCGGTCATTCCCGCCCGACGGCGGCGCGGCGCAGCCGGTCGTTGATGGCTTCGCCGAGACCCTCGTTCGGAATCGGCATCACCGCAATCGTCCGCGCCGCTGTGGCGTCGAGCGCGCGAAGATAGCCGAAAAGATGGGTCGCGGCTTCCGCGAGATCGCCGCGCGTCGACAAATTCATCACCGCGGCGGCGTGCGCGGCGCCGGCGGGCAAGGCCGGGCCGAAGGCGAGCAGCACTTCGCCGGCCTCGACGGCACTGGCTTCGAGCCGGACGCGCGCACGCGGCGCGTAATGCGAAGTCAGCATGCCCGGCGCCAAGGGTTGCGCACTGTCGGTCTCGGCATTTCGCGGCGGCTGCGCCAGCGCGCAGCCGAGCACGGCCTCGATCCGCTCGCGCGGCACACCGCCGGGCCTGAGCAGCATCGGCGTGTCAAAACAGCCGACGACGGTGGATTCGACGCCGACCGCGACCGGCCCGCCATCCACGATCATCTCGATGCGGCCGACGAGGTCGCTTTGCACATGCGCGGCCGTCGTCGGCGAGACATGACCCGAAATATTGGCCGAGGGCGCCACCACCGGGCGGCCGAACGTCGTCAGGATCGCCCGGGCGACCGGGTGCGAGGGAACGCGGATCGCGATCGTATCGAGACCCGAGGTTGCAAGATCGGACACCGCGCAATCCCAGGTCTTCGGCAGCACCAGGGTCAGCGGCCCCGGCCAGAACGCGGCGGCAAGCGCCGTCGCGGTCGTATCGAAAACGCCAATCCTTCGGGCGGCGGCCAGATCGGCGACATGGGAGATCAGCGGATTGAAGGCGGGCCGGCCCTTCGCCTCATAGATGCGGGCGACCGCGGCCGGGTTGGTCGCGTCGGCACCGAGCCCATAGACGGTCTCCGTCGGGAACGCCACCAGCCCGCCGGTCGCGAGCACGCGCGCGGCCGAGGCCACGCTGGCCTCGCCGGCCGGGCAAATCTCGGTGGCCAGGCCCGGTATCACAGGCACGAAAATCTCCTGGTTCGGCTGCTTGCGGTGGGGCAAGGCCAAGGTTATAAGCCGGCCTCTCAGTCGGAGTGTGGCTCAGCCCGGTAGAGCACTGCGTTCGGGACGCAGGGGTCGCAGGTTCGAATCCTGCCACTCCGACCAGAATTCCTTGGTTTTTTCTCCTCATTTCGCCCCTCGGTCAAGTTGGCCGCCGTTTCGGCTGCACATCACTCGATTGACTCCGCGGTGGTCGATCGTCCGTCGTGATCGCGCGGCTGGCGGGCCGCCACACGCTCCTTGCGTTGCTTTTCCATCAAAATCGCGATGCTGTCCGGAGGAGCGCTTGCGGACGAAGCCAGCCACGCGTCGATCCGCAACGCCGTCTCGGCTTGGCGGGCCTTGCGCCAGAGCATGGCCTGCTCCGGGCCAGGGGACAGGCCTCTTGCGCGCTCGCGCAGACGGTTCGCTTCCTCGGTCAGACGTTGCGCCAACGTCGTGGTTTGCCTGAAGCGCCGCCGTTTCATCATGATGTCCTCGTCTTCTCTTCATGACCGACAGAACATAATTAGCGCGCCTCATCCGACGGTGAACTAACCTAAGTGAATGCTCCCGGCGTTCCCGCACCAAACTTTCCTGTGACTGCGGCAAGCAGCACTGCATCGAGGGCGCCAGCGAAACGCCCCGGATCGGCCGCTCGCCTGCGGTGCTGGCGCGCCGGTTGCGTCTCATCGCGGGAATGAAGGATTCAACCAAGTTAATGCGGGAACTGTCGGGATGTAGAAGGATGAAGATGCGCCACTGTGGTGGCGTATCCCATTTTACCCACGACTTGTCCCGCTTCAGTGTCAGCGGAGCGGGACTTTTTTGACCTGCAGGATGGCCTTCGCCCATCGCGACGCGCGCTCCCGATTGTTTCTTAGCAACGAACGTCCATGCCACTCGTTGGCCGATTGGCACAGCTTCTCCGGGTGCGGCATGAAACTCGCCATGGAGCCCTCCATGTTGGAAAATTCTCCGGAAACCCTCTGGGATGCGGCAAATCACGAGCTTGGCGACCGAGGCTACTTCGTCGCGCCGGTCGACGACCTGGTGCAGTGGGCACGCTCGGGATCGCTGATGTGGATGACGTTCGGCCTGGCCTGCTGTGCGATCGAGCAGATGCAGGTTTCGATGCCGCGCTACGATGTCGAACGGTTCGGCTGCGCGCCGCGCGCGTCGCCGCGTCAGTCCGACTGCATGATCGTCTCGGGAACGCTCTGCAACAAGATGGCTCCCGCGCTCCGCAAGGTCTACGACCAGATGCCGGAACCCCGCTACGTGATCTCGATGGGCTCGTGTGCGAATGGCGGCGGATATTATCACTACTCCTACTCGGTCGTTCGCGGCTGCGATCGCATCGTTCCCGTCGATATCTACGTCCCAGGATGTCCGCCGACCGCGGAAGCACTGCTGTACGGCATCCTGCTTCTGCAGAAGAAGATCAGGCGGACAGGGACGATCGAGCGATAGCCAGCGACGGGGAGGCCACCCATGGAAATCGTCTTTCTCATCGGCGCGTTCGTTCTGCTCATCGCAATCATCTATGGCACGCTGAGCTATCGCAAGCGCGACAAGGCCGCGGAGCAGGCGGGCGAGGCCGTCGTAACGGACAGGTATGAGCGCGACGAGACCTGAGCGCTCGGTCTGATCTCGATGCAAGCTGCCATCAGCGGTTGCTCGCGACCACCGCCGACAGATCGGATGATTCACATTTGCTAATGCCCGCCCCCGAAGGCTGTCGTCTATTTTGAGCCGGCGGAGGGGGAGGGACAAAATGGACTTTACGCAGCGTTTTTTCATCACGATGGCCATGACGGGATTTGTGCTGTTGATCGCCGCCGTCGCCTGGTCGATGCTCATGTGAGCGCTTCACGGCTCTTGACATGCCGCCGCCTTCCCGCGGCGCGATGACGCCCGGGCTGTGGTGAAGATCGTGCCCTCGACAGATGAGAGGGCGCAGGGAATGCCGGGTG
>NZ_JAFAVV010000724.1 GCF_019242285.1 Bradyrhizobium sp. | reverse complement strand
GGGAGAAATTGAGCCAGGCGAGTACTGGCGCTGCGACGACGACAGCGATGGTCGTGAATATCAGCAACCCCGCGGCGCACCGCAGCGCAGAGCGACGCGGGAATTTGGCGGACGGCGCCGCCAGCAGGATGATCGGCAGCAGGAACCAGCTCTGCATCGTCCAGAGTGATGTCAGCTCGATGCGCAGCAGCGGCGCGGTGAGCGGCGGCAGCAGCAGAAATACAGCCAGCATGATGGTGAGCATGCGGCGGTCGCCGTCGCGCGGCCACAGCGCGTCGAGGAATTGCCGGCGGCTGGGGCTGACGACGATGCCGTAAATGGCGAGCGGAAACAGCAGGTAGCCAACCGAGCCGGCGAGATAACCCGTAATTCCCATCAGCACCGCAACGACGGAAGGCTGGCCGTGCACGGTGTAGGCGTAATCGAATGTCTGGAATCCGGTGCGCCACAGCCATTCGACATGCGGCGCCATGGCGAGCAGCCCGACGGCGGCGGAGATCCATGGCGATGGCGATTTGAGATAGCGCCCCGCCTGCGGATGCGTCAGCGCGCCGATCACGATCCCGGCGATCAGATAGATCGAATAATATTTGCCGAGCATGGCGACCGCGACCGCAAGGCCCGCGGCGATCGACCACAATATCGTGCGGCTCTCGAACGCACGCAGGAAGCAATAGACCGCGAGCGGCCAGGTCGCGAGCAACACCGCATTGGCGTTAAATTTCTGACCGATGAATTGGTAGAACGGCGTCATCAGCAGAAGCAGCAGCACCATCGGCCGCTTGGCATCCGCCACGAAACGCTTGGCGATCAGGTCGGTGAAAAACAGGCCGAGCGCGGCCGTCAGCATCGCCAGCAGGTAGAACGCCCAGTCGGCCGCCGGGAAGATCGCAAACCACGCGGTGCAGATCAGCGCGCTCAGCGGCGGGTGCTTGTAGTACCCGGCCAGCGGGTGGCGGCTCCAGCTGAACACCTCGGTCATGTCGGAGTGGAGACCGATCGGCGCAAAGACGATGGTGTGGAACGCCGTCCACGCGACGACGAACAAGGCCAGCAAGATGAGCGTGGCGTTCTCGCTGTCGTGCCAGCGTGCAAAGGCGCGTTCGAGCATTCTTACGCGCCCCACAGCCGCGTCAGCGGTCCATTTTTACCGAACACCGGATCGCTGTCCGGGCGCGGCACGTTCGGGATGACCGCAACCGCTTCGTCGTGTTCGGGCTTGCTGCCACGGCAGAGATTATAGGTACCACCGGCCGGATAGCCGCCGATCACCAGCAGGTCGTGCGAACCCTCGAGCCGTTGATGTCCCGTGCCGGCCGGCAGTAGCGCAACGTCGCCGGCCTTTACCTCGATGACTTCACCCTTGTCGCCGCCGAACCGCACCTTGGCGCGTCCGCGCGCAATGCCCAGCACTTCGTGGATCATCGAGTGGTAGTGCACGTAGGGGAAAATGCCGTTGCGCCAGCTTCCGCGTCCCCAGCCATTCGCGTCGAACACGGCCTCGATGCGCTGCGCCGGATCGCTATGGCCGGCGAGATCGATGCCGCCGCGATAGACCAGCATCGGCCATGCCGGATTGTTGGGAATCCAGCCGTCATCGGCGAACAGAAAGGTGAGGGGCTCACCCGCCGCCATCGCTCAGGCGATCTTGCGCTTCGCGGAGTCTTTCGCAGCCCGCATCAGGTCGGCGAAGCGGCGGAAGAGATAATGACTGTCACGCGGGCCGGGTGAGGCCTCCGGGTGGTACTGCACCGAGAACACCGGCTTGTCCTTGAGGGCGATGCCGCAATTCGAGCCGTCGAATAATGAGAAGTGCGTCTGCTCGACATTCTTCGGCAGCGAGTCCTTGTCGACCGCGAAGCCGTGGTTCATCGACGTGATCTCGACCTTGCCGGTCGTGACATCCTTCACCGGATGATTGGCCCCGTGATGGCCCTGATGCATCTTCGCGGTCTTGCCGCCAACCGCGATGCCGAGCATCTGGTGGCCGAGGCAGATGCCGAAGATCGGGATGGAGCGGTCGATGAGGGAGCGGATCACCGGCACGGCATATTCGCCGGTGGCGGCCGGGTCACCG
>NZ_JAFAVV010000621.1 GCF_019242285.1 Bradyrhizobium sp. | reverse complement strand
ACGATCGGACACTGCCGCCGAGAGCGGCGAGGAGACCATTCTGGTGGTCGAAGACGACGCATTGGTCCGTCAATACGTCATCGCCCAGTTGGAGAGCCTGGGCTATGCGGTGCTCGCCGCCGCCTCCGCGGGCGAGGCCATCGACATGGTCGCCTCCGGCCGCGCATTTGACCTGCTGTTCACCGATGTGATCCTCGGCAGCGGAGTCAACGGTCCAGCGCTCGCCGACGAGATCCTGCGGCTGCGCCCCGGTATCAAGGTGCTGTATACATCCGGGTACACGAAGGACGCGATGGTGACCCAAGGCCGGGTTGAGCCGGGCGTCGAGCTGATCCCCAAGCCCTATCGCAAGACCGAGCTCGCGCACAAGATCCGCGCAGTGCTCGGCACTCCTTCCGGCGCGGCGGCGCAAAACTGGCTCAGAAAGCTACGATGAGTCGCGGTAGCGTCTCGCGGCTCGTCACCAGCACATTCGGCCCGACGCCATCTCGAAGAATGCGAACTGTCAGCACCGCCACCACTTCGACGACCAGTTCGCAGTAATCGAGAACGACAAGCAATCGCCGGTCGGTCAGAAGATGCCAGCAATCCAGCGCCCATGATCGAAGGCCGCAGGCGCGGATCGAAAAGGTCCAGTCGATCAGCCGCGGACCATCCGCCGTCATGATCAGGTTTCAGGGTGGATGTCGCCATGGCACAGCCCGTCCCCGGGTGCTGCAGGCGGTCGATCAGCGCGAGGATGCCGGAGGCGATGTGCTTCGGCACGATGTTGCCCGAGCGCCTGAGCGCGGTGCCCATCCAGCCGCGCAGATACAACGCCTCCTTGCTTGCGGGGCATTGCCGCGCATTTCGGTTCGCCCTGGGGCGGGGCGACGTTAGCGCCTGATGACGGACTTGACAGTTTAGTACAAGCGTACTATTTTTAGTACATGCGTACTAAAACCAAATCCGCTCCTGCGGAGACCCGGTCGTTCGCTGAGGCTGCTCGCCGCTCGCAGATCGTCGACTGTGCGATCGACACCGTCGCCGAAATGGGGTTTGCCAGGGCCTCGGTTGACCAAATCGCCAAGCGGGCGCGCGTCAGCAAGGGCGTCATCACCTATCACTTCCCAAGCAAGGAGGAGATTGTGGACGCAGTGATCGAGAAGGTGGTTGCCGCAGGCCGCACATACATGGAGCCGCGCATCATGGCCGAGACGTCAGCGGCCGGCCGATTGCGCGCCTACATCGAATCCAACCTGGAATTCATCGACGCCCATCGCAGCCCACTGATCGCCCTCGTTGAGATCGCGATGACTGCGCGCCGCGCCGACGGCAGCTTGATCATTGGTCCCGAGTCGCTCGCGCAGCGCGCCGCGAACCTCGGAGAGCTGCTGCGTGCCGGTCAGCGGTCCGGTGAATTCCGCCGATTCAATACGCGCGTGATGGCGCTAACAATCATACACGCCATCGACGCCGTGCCGTTCTTGTTGGCGCGCGAGCCCGGCCTCGAGGTCAAGCTGCATGCGAAGGAGCTGGCAATGATCTTCGCCCTCGCCACACGGAGGGAGTCCTCATGACGACACCGTCACCTGCGCTTCATGCACAACTTCGGCCCGTGATTGGCGCACAATGGGTCAATTTCGGCCTTTGCGTTGCACTCCTCGCGGTCGCCTTCGCTTTAAGACATGGCATTTCGCCCGCGGTCTGGATCCGCTCGACAATCATCCTGCTCGTAAGCCTGTTCATGTTGTTGTGCGGCATGCAGATGCGCCGTGGCCGGCGCTCGGCCTATGTGCGCGCGAAGTGGATTGCGGCCCTTGGCACCATCGGGTTCGTCGGTGTCGCGGCGCTGCCCGGCCCATTTCCCGCCTGGATGCGCATCGAACAGGGCGCTCAGGCGCTAGTCTTTCTGGCGCTCGCCTGGATGCTGACGCGGCCCAAGCTTGCGCAATTCTTTCCGCGTGTCAAAGCTCCGATCCATGCGGGCGTGGCCAACCCTTCCGCCGACACGAGCGCTCGCGATGCGAGCTTCGACTATCTGCGCGCCTTCATTGTTCTCCTCGTGCTGCTGCATCATTCGGTGCTGGCATATGCGGTCATGTGGCCGACGCAACCGGGGACATTCAACATCTTGCCTGCGCCAATCGTTGATCCGAGCCGATGGGCCGGGTTTGACCTCCTTGTCATCTTCGACGACACGTTCTTCATGGCGCTGATGTTCTTGCTCTCCGGCCTTTTCGTCTGGCCAAGCCTCGAGCGCAAGGGAGGCGCCGAGTTCCTGCGCAATCGATTTTTGCGACTGGGCGTCCCGTTCGCCATCGCCGCGGGAATCCTGATGCCGCTTGCGTACTACCCTTCCTATGCGGTAACGGGCGCCGATCCGGGCTTCCTCGCCTACGCTCGCGCCTGGCTATCGCTTGGCTTTTGGCCCGGCGGTCCCGCATGGTTCATCTGGCTGCTGCTCGTCTTCGATGCCGTCGCGGCCGGGCTTCATATGCTGCGGCATCGCTGGGCGGCAAATATGCAAGTCGCGCGGCATGTCGGTGGGTATGGCTCCTCGACGGCCTTCGTTGCCGTGCTCCTTGTCGTTTCAGCACTGGTCTATGTCCCCATGGAACTGGTCTTCGGCGCAGACCGTTGGCTCACGCTCGGTCCGTTTTCATTCCAGGCGAGCCGTCCGTTGCTCTATGCGACTTATTTTCTGGTCGGGCTAGGGTTGGGCGCCACTGGCACGGAGTGCGGCTTTCTTGCGCGTAATGCCGGACTGGCGCAGCGATGGCCGATTTGGATTTCGGCCGGGCTGGCCGCCTATGCGTTACGGCTCGCCATCATCATAAAGCTCGTCCTGCCGGTAGCTGGCGCTCATCAGCCCCTGCCTCTCGCCCCCCGTCTTCTTAATGACCTCACCTTCATACTGTGCTGCGGCGCCATCAGCTTTGCCTTCATCGCACTCTTCCGCCGGTTCGCCATCGCACACTACTCCGTCTTCGACAGCCTCAGCGCCGGTTCCTACGGCATGTACCTCATTCACTACCCTGTCGTCATCTGGCTCCAGTTCGCGCTGCTCGCGGCCGCGCCAGGCCCGATAGCCAAAGGGTCCGTCGTCTTCGTCGGCGCGGTCGCCCTAAGCTGGGGAATAGTGGCAGCGCTCCGCCGCGTTCCGTCGATCGCGCGACTGCTCTGAGTTTTCGCATGGACCAGCATGTACGCATAGCGCTTGCGCAATACTCGGCCGACAGCGACCCTGTCACGGTGATCGCTGCGGCACACCGCGCAGGGGCTGATATCGTCGTCTTCCCAGAATCATTTTCCAATGGGCTTGTGCCCTTCGACTTGGCCGACTCTGACGCGCGGGAACGGAAAAAGCTCTAGCTGGTCGCAGCAATGCTGTCCCGCCAACACGTCAAGAGCTCCGTGCAGATGTCCTAGACCGGGCAGAGCGTCGCGATCGTGACGTGCGGCCAGCTCAGCCCGTTGAAATTGAGCAGCACGCGCTGGGTGTATTGAAGCTGCAGCGACGGATGGCCTTTGCCGTCGTCGATCTCCTCGATCCAGAACGTCGTCGTCACCCTTTGCGCGACGGCATTGGGGCCACCGGCCGGCGGCTGCCCCTTGCCCTGCAGGAACGCGATGTTGTCGGCGCCGCCGCCGATGTCGGGACGGGGCGGCCGAACCGTCTGGTCCGGCGCGTCGGAAGACAATTGCAGCACCGTGGTCCGCATGATCTTCTGACCGGCGATGGCCTCCGAGAGCAGCAGGTTGGGATTTTTCAGCTCCTCCGGCTTGAGCTTTGCGACGCGGGCACGGTCGGTGCGCGACTGACTGGCGTTGTTCAAATCCTCCTCGGCGAAATGCACCAGGTTCGTCTCGCCGT
>NZ_JAFAVV010000464.1 GCF_019242285.1 Bradyrhizobium sp. | reverse complement strand
CGGTGAGCGCCTGCGGCCCGCCCGTCGAGGAGCCGATCAGCAGGACGCGCGGCGGCACGTTCGAGAACGCCCGCAGCTTGATGTCGCTGCCATGTCCGGGTGGCGCCGGCGCGGCGCGGCCGGGATCCGGAACCGAGAACTTTGCGCGCGCCGGCGTGCCGGGCGCGGAGGGAACGCTGAACGGCGCGCGCGTGCCCGGCGCCGTTGGTGAGGTCGGCGCCGCGGCGGGAAACGGGCGCAGCTTGATCGGCGCCGCCTGAGGGGTCGGGACCGGCGCCTCGATTTTCGGCCGCAGGCCCGGCTGCGGAGCGATCGCCGGCCGCGCCTCGCTCGGCCGGCGCGCCCTGCGCGCCCCGAGCTGGCGGATCTTGTCGATCAGGTCGTGGCGAAAGGTGGTCGATGTGGTGACGCCGCGGCTCGTTTCCGGCTTCGGGATGTAGTCGGCGGCGCCGAGCGACAACGCCTTCAGGCTGACCTCTGCGTTTCGCCGGGTCAGCGTCGAGGCCATGATGACGATGAGATCGCGCTTCTTTTGCAGGAGCAGCGGCAGCGCCGAGATCCCGTCGAGGTCAGGCATCTCGACGTCAAGCACCACCACGTCGGGATTGGTGCGCTCGAGCTGGTCGACCGCTTCGCGCCCGGTGCGCAGCGAAGCAACGAGCTGCATGTCGGGCTCGGCCTCGACCCACCGGGCGACGAGCCCGCGGACCACCACCGCATCGTCGACGACCATCACGCGAAGGGAGCCCGTCCCGGCGGCGGCGGCCGGAGACGCGTCTGCGACGACGGTACTCATCTACACTGCTACTCGGACTCGGTTGAGACGTGATGACGACGCCGTTCAGAGCAGGCCGACCTCCTGAAACTTGGCCTCGACGATCTCCTTGTCGAACGGCTTCATGATGTATTCGTTGGCGCCGGCGTGCAGCGCGCGGGCGATATGCGCTACGTCGTTCTCCGTGGTGCAGAAGACCACCTTCGGCTGATCGCCGCCCGGCAGCCGGCGCAGTGCCCGCAGGAACTCATAGCCATCCATCTTCGGCATGTTCCAATCGAGCAACACCGCCTCCGGCAGCTGCTGCTTGCAGGCGTCGAGCGCCTGCTCGCCGTCCTCCGCTTCAACGATCTGGAAATCGAGCCCCTCAAGGATGCGGCGCGCGACCTTGCGGATGACGCTCGAGTCATCAACGACCAGGCAAGTCTTCATCGTAACCCTCGTCTATTGGGCGGATACTCCCGCGTTCCGCCGTTGCTTCAGTTTTTCTAGGCCGCCTTGGGCTCCGAGCCCAACTCCAGAACGCGATCGACGTCGAGAATGACGAGGAGCTGGCCGTCAAGGCGATGGACGCCGGCCGAGACGCGGGCGAGCCGCGTGTCGAGATTGACCGGATTGGCTTCGCGACCGGAGTCGGCGAGCTTGAGCACCTCGCCCACCGCATCGATCAGCAGACCGTACGATTCCCCGCGCGACTCGATGCCGACCGCCATTACGCGCCGGCCGTCGTCGCGTTGCGGCAGGCCGAGGCGGCAACGCATGTCGATGGCGGTGACGATCCGGCCGCGCAGGTTGAGGACCCCGGCGATCTCCTTCGGCGCCAGCGGCACCCGCGTGAGCCGCTCGGGCATGAACACGTCCTGCACACGCGAGATCGGCAGACCGAACAGCTGACCGCCGATCACCGCGGTGACGTATTCGGTAACGTCCTTGCTCAGATTGTCGTTGGCCGTGCTCATCGGTGTGCCCTCACGCCGCTTCGCTCATTTCCGGGTCTTGCTCCTTCAGGGCGGCAATCAGTCCCTGGCGATCGAACTTGGCGACGTAGTCGTGGAATCCGACCGAGCGGCCGCGCTCGACCGACTCGGGCGAGATGGTCGAGGAGAGGCCGATCACGGGCAGCGGCGCGGTGCGGGGATCGGAGCGCATGGCTTCGGCGAGCTCGAAGCCGGACATGCCCGGCATCTCGATGTCGGTGATGACCACGTCGAAGGCCTTGCCGGTCTTGAGCACGGCGAGCGCGTCGTGCGCGGTCGGCACGGTGGTCACCTCGTAGCCCGCCGCCTTCAGCACCGGCGTGAGCATGTTGCGGAAGAACGCGGAATCGTCGACCAGCAGCACCGACTGCGAGGCC
>NZ_JAFAVV010000423.1 GCF_019242285.1 Bradyrhizobium sp. | reverse complement strand
GAAGGATCGGACAAGACGACGCGGCCAGGGAGGCAGCGTTCCAGCGGCGGACGCCAGCGCACCCATGTGGAGGGCGTGTCCGGACGGGAAAGCAACCTCGCGCTTGCCCGAGAACGATATCCCGTGCAGATGACCGACGACCGTCCTTCGTTCGGGACGGGTCTGATCGAAGACGGCCTTGAACCGTGGGGAAGCAGGGACACCGCTACGGTCACCAGCAGCGCATGATTACCGGCCATGCGGGTTGCTTCGTCGTCCCTCAGGCTGGCGAGCCATCCGACGGCGGCGATGGCCCCAGGTGAGGCCGCGGGCGACGGCTTCCGTACGCCCGTTGGTATGCCGCGCCACGGCGTGCGCGATGTTCACGTCCGCCTTCGTCGGCCTTATCGTTTTTACTGCCATCACTCTTCCGTCGATTATGACTCCGTCGATTATGACAGATTTATAACGCCCGCCCTGGTTTCGAGTTCGGATCCGGCGCATGGAACCAAAGACCCGCCGCGGCGATTGAGCGTCCATGATAATTAATCCGATAATCCGGTCCTGCATCGCAGCCGCTGCAGTCGCCTTGATCGCTGCGGCCGCGCTGTATTTGCTGCCGATCGCCAAGGACTCGAGCGTACGCGCCGATGCGGGCGTCACGACCAAAAGGACCGCGGAGGCGGCGGGAGCGACGGTCCTGCCCACCGATCCCAAGCTCAAGATCGAACCGAAGTAAGTACAGGGAAGACGACTTCAGATGCGAGCGAGCCTTCCAGTCGGCAGCACATCGTCTCCGCCGGCAAAGGGAGGCTGGTTCGCTCGCTTAGCCGTGGCCACCTCGCGCGTGTCCGGGCGGCCGGCGACCTTTCTCCTTGCCGTCGCCGTCGTGGTGATCTGGGCGGTCACCGGACCCGTGTTCGGTTTCAGCGATACCGGGCAGCTCGTAATCAACACGGGGACGACCATCGTCACCTTCCTGATGGTCTTCCTGATCCAGGCGACGCAGAACCGCGACACGCTGGCGCTACAGTTGAAGCTCGACGAGCTCATTCTCGCGACCAAGAATGCGAGAAACCAAATCGCCGGCATCGAGGAGGCACCGGACGAAGAGATTGAGAAGGCCAAGGCGGAGTTGCTGAAGCGGACAGGGTAGTTGTCGTCATTCGCCCCCTACGTCGGCGCGCTCGCCGCGTTTCTCGCCTCGCTGTCCTACATCCCCCAAGTGCGGAAGGCTTGGCCTCGCGGGTCCACTGACGATCTTTCCCTCGGTATGCTCGCGGCGCTCACGCTCGGTCTCTCGCTCTGGATCGTCTACGGCGCCATCCAGGGGGATTGGGTCATCGTCTGCTCCAATGCGGTCGGTGCCACGCTCGCCGGCGTCGTCCTGGCCTGCAAGCTCCGCGACCTCAAGTCGACCGGCAGCAGCTGAGGAACGAATCCCTCTGCGCTCCGTTGGGGCTGGTTTTCGGGGATGAGCGATGCCAAAAGAGGATGAGCTCAGATACGGCCCACCCGGTGTCCACGCGGTCCACCTCTGCGTCGACATGCAACGCATGTTCGCGGAAGACACGGAATGGAAGATGCCGTGGCTGCCCCGCGTCCTGCCGAACGTCGTGGCGATAACGGCCGCGCATCCGGAGCGCACGCTCTTTACCCGCTTCATTCCGGCGAGAGCTCCCGGCCAAGGCGTCGGCATGTGGCGCCGTTACTATGAGCGCCGGAGCTCGATGACCATCGACGAGCTCGGTTCCGACATGATCCATCTTTACCGGATCTCGCCCGCTTCCTTCCGCCAGCCGGCACCTTCGACAAGCACGTCTACTCCCCCCGCAGGGGCAGCGATCTGCACGCGCAACTGCGCGGTGCCGGGGTCGACACCGTGATTATCACGGGCGGGGAGACAGACGTCTGCGTGTTGGCGACCGTGCTTGGCGCGGTCGACTGGGGTTTTCGCGTGATTCTCGCCACCGATGCGGTCTGCGGCTCTGCCGACGAGACCCACGACTCCATGATGAATATCTACGCAAACCGGTTCGGGCAGCAGGTGGAATGCATCAGCACGGAGAGGCTTCTCGCTAGCTGGCCGGGCACGGCGAGGCCGTACTCATGAGCGGACCTTATCTCGTCCAGATGCTGCTTCCGAAAGAGACTGGCCATGGCGAGAAGGTATCGAAGGCTTGGTTCGACCACCTTCTGAAGGACCTGACCGACAAGTTTGGCGGAGCCACTAGCTTCTTGCGGGCGCCCGGCGAAGGCTTATGGGACAGCGGCGGCGGCACCGAGCGTGACGCCGTCGCCGTCGTCGAGGTCATGACGGATCAGCTTCTTCCCGATTATTGGCGCGCACTACGCAAACGCCTGGAGGCGGAGCTCGTTCAGGACGAGATCGTCATCCGCGCCCAGGAGATCATCCAGCTTTGACAGGATGGAACCGACTCCCCCGCGGGCCGTTTGACGTGCGAACCTGAAGCAGGAGGACGCCATGGGCTTTTTCACCAAGGACATCAAGACGCTGAATGACCTGTTCGTGCACACCCTCAAGGACATCTATTACGCGGAGCAGCAGATCGCCAAGAACCTTCCGGACATGATCGAAAAGGCGGCCGACCCCGGCCTCAAGAATGGATTCCAGACCCATCTTTCCGAGACTAAGGGGCAGATCACGCGGCTCGAGAAGGTCTTTCAGATGCACGGCGCGGAGGTGCAGGGTGTCGACTGTCCCGCCATCGACGGCATCTTGAAGGAAGCAAGCGACGTCGCGGGCGACGTCGACGACAAACAGGTCCTTGATGCCGCACTCATCGCGGCGGCGCAGGCCGTCGAACACTATGAGATCACCCGCTACGGTACCCTGATCGCCTGGGCGAAGATGCTGGGCCGCGACGACTGCGCTTCCGTGCTGCAGCAGAACCTCGACGAGGAAAAGGCGACGGACGAGAAACTGAACACGATGGCGCTGCGCAGCGTAAATCAGAAGGCCGCTTAAGATCGCGTGGGTGGAAGATATGGACGACGGCAATCCTGAGCGACGTCGGCGAAAAGCACTGGACGGCTGGAGCCTCGCGGCTGCGCTCGGATTGATGGCGGCAGCCTTCCTGGTCGACCGGCTTGTGCCGCCGTCAGCCGACGATCGGTCCAAGCCGGATGCGGGTCCCGGTTCGGAAGACGGTCCTCCGCCGTCCAAACACTTGCTGCCCGCGCCGAATTCGAAGCGCGACGCCTCCGTGGCCGGGCTCGCCTTCGAAGCGGCAAACCGCGGTCGCCAGGCGAGTTCTCCTTCGGAAATTCCAACGCGAGGCTGGAAGGACATCCTGCTGAGGGTGTACGCGAACATCGGCGATCACCGCATCTTGGCCCTCGCCGCCGGCATGACGTACTACAGCATCCTTGCGATCTTTCCCGCCTTGGCCGCGCTGGTCGCCATCTATGGGATCTTCACCGATCCGGGCAGCATCGCAAAGCATCTCGACGACATCTCAGGTTTCGTGCCCGGGGGCGCCATCGACGTCGCGCGCGAGCAATTGACGCGCGTAACATCGAAAGGAAACCAGACGCTCGGGCTGACCTTCGCCATCGGCCTGGCCATATCGCTCTGGAGCGCGAACGCAGCGATGAAGGCCCTGTTCGACACGCTCAACATCGTCTACGGCGAAACCGAGAAACGTGGCTTCGTTTTACTGAACGCCCTGTCGCTCGCCTTTACCATCGCCGGCATTGCCTTCATGATCTCGGCGCTCGCCGCTGTCCTCGCGCTGCCGGTCGTGCTCGACTTCCTGTACCTTTCCGCCTTCTCCGATCTTTTGATTCGGGTCGTCCGATGGCCGGCCATGTTCCTCGCGTTGGCCATCGCCATCGCCTGCATCTACCGCTTCGGGCCCAGCCGCGCCGCGCCACGATGGCGCTGGATCACTTGGGGCAGTTGCGCGGCGACGCTTTTTTGGCTCGCAGCCACCGGCCTGTTCTCGTTCTACGCGTCTCACTTCGGCACATTCAACGCGACCTACGGCTCGCTTGGGGCGGTGATCGGCTTCATGACCTGGCTGTGGATCTCTGCGATCGTCATTCTTCTCGGCGCCGAGCTCAACGCCGAAATGGAGCACCAGACGATCCGGGACACGACCACGGGCGCTCCCAAGCCACTCGGAACGCGAGGAGCCCGGATGGCTGACACCGTCGGTGCCGAGAAGGCGGCCTAGAGGCGGTACCCCGGCGACATCAGCAACATTTGCAGCAACGTTCGACGCTTTGCATCCCGGTCGCTGGCCGGATCGAAAGAACCAAAGGCGGCGGACGGCGTTTTACAGATATGTCAGACGCTTTCCACTATTTCCGGGCCTACGCCGTCCGAGCCCTCTGCAAGGCTCGTTCGATGCCGCAGGGCAGGATGAAGCATCTGCGACGTGTGGCCGGTCGAATCTACAATCTCCTGAAGAAAGAGGCCGCTTACGGCCCGAACACGGAGCACCTGGAAGATTTTCGGGCAGCGCGGAAACTAGAGGCTTCTCTGGATAGTCGGCCCGACGGCGTTCCGCCCCTTGAAAGTCCCTTGACTGCGCCGAGACAGCAGGTTGCGGGAAGGAAGGCTCGTTAAGTGGCTCTCGTCGACGGTCGCGCCGTAGCAAGCCTTCTGCGAGAATACGCACAGCGAACCGCCCTGCGCGGCGGCAATCCCTACCGGGCTAAAGCCTACTCGCGGGCCGCTGACAGCTTGGGTGCCCTTGCTGTCCCTCTTCATTCGCTAGTCGCCGAAGGGCGGCTTAGGGAGATCCCCGGCGTCGGCGACGCGATCGCCGACATCATCACCAAGCTGCATAAGACCGGCACGCACCCGAGCCTCGAGAAGCTGCGGAAGGAGATTCCAGGGGGGGTCCTCGAGATGCTCGCCGTCCCCGGTCTCCGCCCGGAGAAAGTGCTCCGTCTCCACAAGGACCTCGGCATCGCTTCGCTCGCGGAATTGGAAGCCGCCGCCAAGGACGACCGCATCAAGAAGGCCAAGGGGCTAGGCAGTGCGCTGCAGACCAAGATACTGCAGAACCTGGCCATCGCGAGAAGCGGAGAGGGCCGGCTCCATCTGCACCGGGCTGCCGCATTGTTCGGGCACGCCAAGGATTCGATCCGGAAGTTCAACCCCGAGCTCAAGCGCGTCACGATTGCAGGCGACTTCCGGCGCGGCTGCGAACTCGTCGGCGACCTCGCGATCGTCGCCGAGACTCCCAAGGCCGCCAAGCGGCCGGCCGCGTTGGCGGACGGCTTACAGATACGCCTGTCCGACCGAAAGCACTTCGGCGCCACTCTCCTCTTTGCGACTGGCTCTGTCGCTCATGTCGAACAGCTTCAGGCGCTGGCCGCGAATAAAGGAATGCGACTCGAAGCCGACGGCTTGCACAAGGGCCGCACGCTGATCGCCGGCGACGAGGTCGACATCTACCGCGCTCTCGGCTTGCCCTTCATCGATCCCGAACTCCGAGAGGGTCGTGCCGAGATCGAACTGGCTTTGAAGGGCAAATTGCCGAAGCTGGTCACGGACCAGGACCTTCGTGGAATCCTGCACTGCCACACGGATGCATCCGACGGCACCGAGACCCTGGAGACCATGGCCAAGGCCACGCGCCAGCGTGGGTTCGAATATTTCGGCGTCGCCGATCACTCCAAGTCCGCGCACTATGCGGGTGGTCTTTCAGTGGAGGAGATCGCGCAGCAGCACAGGGAAGCGGATCGACTGAACAAGCGTTTCGGCAAGGATTTCGGGATATTCAAGGGCATCGAGTCGGACATCCTGGCCGATGGCTCGCTCGACTATCCGGATGAGGTGCTGGGACGGTTCGACTTCGTGGTCGCGAGCATCCACGGTCGCTTCAAGCTGGACCGCAAGGCGCAGACGCAGCGCCTGCTGCGGGCGATCTCCGATCCCCACACGACCATCATCGGCCACATGACCGGACGCCAGCTCCAGCGGCGCCCCGGCTACGAAATCGATGTCGAGAGGGTGCTGCGGGCCTGCGCGAAGAATGATGTCGCCGTCGAGATCAACGCGCACCCATGGCGCCTCGATCTGGACTGGCGCTGGCATCAGGCCGCACTCGACTTCGGCTGCATGATGAGCATCAATCCCGATGCGCACTCGATTCCCGAGCTCGATCATATGCATTGGGGCGTCGAGATGGCACGCAAGGGCGGCGTCCCAGCGGATCGAGTCCTGAACGCCATGTCGCTGAACGACATCGAACGATATCTTTGCCAGAAACGGCGCTCGTTCGGCGGGGCTGCCTGACCCACCCGCTCAATCTTTAACGTCATATCTGCCTTTAATGATTTTGCTCTGCTTGGCAACGAGGGCATCGAGTAGGACGCCTAACGCAAAGCCACCTTGCGGAATATTGAGCCGTGCCGTCGTTGCGCATTTTAGGTGCCGAGCAGGAACATTACCGCCCGTGGGATTACCCCGGGCCCATCTCGGTCGGAGAGGAAAATGACGCTTTCATTCCGGCCTACAACTCTGACCCCCAGTCGTCCCGAACGGGCGCGGTGACTGGTTTAAGCCGCCAGCTCCCAAGCTGAGGCTGTTATCCAGTGTTTCAAGGACTCGAAGGAACGAATTAGCAAGGGTGAGTTCGTCTGAAGCACAATTCAACAATATAAGCTTGAGGTCGAACATGACGCGATCCGTGGAGGAGCTGAGGCGGGAATCCGAGCGAAATCGTGCCGAGTTGCCGCCACCGTCGGCCTATTGAAGCAGGGGATCTCCGACACGACGCAGGATCTTCGCGAAATCATCTCCCTCGACACATCAAGTCCGAGGTCACGGGCTACGTCAGCGACAAGGCTCGGGGCTGGATCGAATATCTCAAGCAGAAAGCGATCGACAATCCGATGGGTACGGTCGCGGCAGGTACCGCACTGGCCGTGCCGCTTGCTCAAGTTGGCGCGCGGAGTTCCTCTGCCGCTTCTGAATGGTCGCCGCGGGTCTTGTCCTGACCTCCAAACAGTACGAGATCGGGCCGTCGATGCGGCTGCGCCGATAGCTGACAAGGCAGGGCACCTGTTCGACCAGGCTGCCGGCACAGTCCACGCGGTAAGCAGCGGAGCGCAGCAACAGATCTCCGAGACCAAGCGAGGACCGTCAAGACGGCGGGCGACGCCAAGGACGCGTTCATGGACGTGGCCAGCGGAGCCACCGCGCAGGTGGGCGATGCCGCGGGCAAGATCGGAGACCGTATTGCCGGCGGAGTGGGGGCCGTCCAGGACGCGGTTGCCGCCGCGCCGGAACAGGCGCGCCAGACCATCGCAGACAACGCCGCGTTGATCGGCGGCCTCGGTATCGCGATCAGCGCGATCATCGCGGCGGCCCTCCAAGAGACCAATATCGAATCCCGGACCGTCGGCCGAGCCAGCGACAGCATGAAACGCGCGGCAGGCGAGGCGGTTCAATCTGGACTCGAGGCAGCCAAAGACGCGACGTTGTCGGCAGCGGATGCAGCCGCGAACAGCATCGGCGAAGCCGATCTCGGCGCGCACGCCAGCCGCATCACGCAAAACCTGGCCGGCACCCTCAAGGAGGCGGCGGCGAAGTGGTGGACGCCGCGCTCGCTTCTTCCGGAAGTTCCAACATTCGAGAGGAGAGGAAATGAGCGATTCAGATGTGATCAAACCCGCCAACTTCGGCAAGAACAAGAACCCCGGCGATCTGAAGCAGCAGATCGGAGATGCGGGGTCCGAACTGAAGCAGCGGGCCGGCGAAGCTTTCCAGGCATCCAAGGACATGGCACGCGACAAGCTCGCCGAAGCGACCGATGCCGCCCAGGATGTCGCTAAAGGAGCTGTCGAACAACTCGAAGACCGGACGCACGAGCAGCAGCAGAGCGGCGCGCACCACGTAGATCGTCTCGCCGGCAACTTCCGGCAGGCTGCTAGCGCCTTCGAGAAGGACGTACCTTTCGCCGCCCGCGGCATCACCTCCGCGGCGGCTTACGTCGAGGAGGCGGCCGAGAAGATCCGGGACGGCAGCTTGCGCGATCTTCTCGACGGAGCGACGGACTTCGCGAAGCGGCAACCGGCGGCCTTTCTCGGGATTTCGGTGCTGGCAGGCTTCGCAGCCGTGCGGTTCCTGAAGGTTTCAGGAGCAAGCACCTCCTCATCGCGGACGGACGCTTCGGGCGGACGGGCGTCAGCCGCGCGGCCATCGCTGCAAGGTGGCGCGTCATGAGCATCGAGCGGGACGTCAAGACGGGCAGAACGATCTTGGGAACATTTACGGACTGGTCGGCGACGCCATGTCTCAGTTCGCCAAGCTTCTCCAGAACCAGCTCGATCTGGCGAAGGCAGAAAGTCGGGGAGAAACTTCAGAAGCTCGGCGGCGGGCTAGCTCTTATCGGCGCGGGTGCTGTTCTCGTCATTCCGGCTCTCGTCATGGCGCTGTTCGCGTTGTCGTCGGCCCTGATCGGTGCGGGATGGTCTCAGCCGCTGGCATATCTGACTTCCGCAGTCATCGCCGGTGCCGTATCGGGCGCTCTATTCGCCGTCGGCGTAGGCCGGCTCAAGGCGGGAAACCTGGTGCCGCGGGAAACGATCCGCCAGCTCGAAAAGGACAAGAAACCGCGAAAGGAATGGCCCAATGAGCGGCACCTGCACCGGCTTCTTCGACAGTCTAATCTCGGCTGCCCGGGATAATCCGCTTTCCGCCGCCCTGATCGGGGGCGGGGCCCTTTGGTTGCTCGTCGGCGACGAGAAGATGAGAGGGGGCCGCGCGTTCGGCGGCTACGACGGCATCCGATGTCGTAGACAGCGGTATCTACAGTCTGCGTGCGGGCGCGTCGGAAGTTCAGCGGACTGCGGCGCCTCTGACGGCGCCTGAGATGGATCACAATCCGAAGCAACTGGTGATACGCTCCGCGCGCTGCCGGCGCTCCGACCGCTTCCATGTCAAAGTAGCGGATCAGGTTCAGGACCGCTTCGACGAAGGTGTCGCATTCGCCCGCGAGCAGCTCGGCAAGCTGGGCAATCCGCTTCCGAAAGACGGGCTTTTCAAGGCTCAATGGTCACTGGCCAATCTGCTGGAGAGAGAGCCGCTGCTGGTTGGCGCGATCAGCCTGGTGATAGGTGCCGCTATCGCCGGAGCATTTCGCGTCTCCGACCTGGAGAACGAATACGTCGGGAAGCTCAGCGACGGTCTGAAAGACGATCTCGGCAAGCGGGGAACAGCGGTGTCCCAGGCGTTGCGCGAAGCGTCCGACACGGTCATGGCCGAGGCTGGCGACGCTGGAGCCGAGGCGGCGGATCGGGTGAAGCGAGCGGCGGCGGACGCGGGCGGAGCGTTCAAGGAGAAGGTGAAACCCGCTTGATTTCGTAGGAGGCAAACCTATCCTTGGCTCCCGGGCTCGACGCGTTTATTCGCAAAAACCGTCTCGTTTCAGAAGC
>NZ_JAFAVV010000404.1 GCF_019242285.1 Bradyrhizobium sp. | reverse complement strand
CGCGATTTCGACCGCCATGATCCCGTTCCTGCTAGCCGCCATCATGGTCTCGTGGTTCGGGCTGCAGCGACGCAAATGGCAGCAGGGCGGCGACAATGACTGACGCCCTCACCCGCAAAGCGCTCGACCCGAAGGCAATCCTCAACGCCTCGGCACCCGCTGGCGATGCCAGCGAGGGGATGAGCTATCTCAACTCGCTGCCGCGCCGCCTCGTCACGCTCTACCTGCCGCTGGTGCTGATCCTCTTCGTGCTGCTGTTCCCGTTCTACTGGATGGCGCTGACCGCGGTGAAACCGGACGCCCAGCTCCTCGACATGGAGACCTACAGCCCGTTCTGGACCTGGAGTCCCACCTTCAAGCATTTCCACAAGCTGTTGTTCGAAAGCTATTATCCGCACTGGCTGTGGAACACGATGTATGTCGCGGTGGCCTCCACCGTGCTCTCGATCGTGGCCAGCGTGCTCGCCGCCTATGCCATCGTGCGGTTGCGCTACAAGGGCGCGAACCTCGTCGGCGGCCTGATCTTCCTCGCCTATCTGGTGCCGCCGTCGATCCTTTTCATTCCGCTCTCCACGGTCGTGTTCCAGTACGGCCTGTTCGATTCGCCGTTCGCGCTGATCCTGACCTATCCGACCATCCTGATCCCGTTCTCGACCTGGCTCTTGATGGGCTATTTCAAGACCATCCCCTTCGAGCTCGAGGAATGCGCCCTGATCGACGGTGCGAGCCGCTGGCAGATCCTGATCAAGATCGTGCTGCCGCTCGCCATTCCCGGCCTGATCTCGGCCTTCATCTTCTGCTTCACGCTGTGCTGGAACGAGTTCATCTACGCACTGACCTTCCTGCAATCGACCCAGCACAAGACCGTGCCGGTCGCGATCGTCAACGAGTTCGTCGACGGTGACGTCTACCGCTGGGGGGCGCTGATGGCGGGCGCCTTGGCCGGCTCGGTGCCCCTCGTGATCCTTTACGCCTTCTTCGTCGAGCATTATGTGTCGGCCATGACCGGTGCCGTGAAGGAGTGAGCGCACGGAGCCGCAACATCAAGAACAAGGAGCAGGCTCTTGCACATACTGGTTCTGGGCGCCGCCGGCATGGTGGGCCGCAAGCTCTGCGACAGGCTGTTGCGTGATGGCCGTCTCGGCCAGGCCGAGATCAGCCGGCTGACCATGCATGACGTGGTGGCGCCGAAAAAGCCGGAGAAGGCCGCCATTCTCGTCGAGACGGTCGAAGGCGATTTCGCGGTTGCCGGCGCCGCCGAGACGCTGATCGCCGGCCGTCCGGACGTGATCTTTCATCTTGCCGCGATCGTCTCGGGGGAGGCCGAGCTCGACTTCGACAAGGGCTACCGCATCAATCTCGACGGCACCAGGATGCTGCTCGACGCCATCCGCAAGGTCGGCGACGGCTACCGGCCGCGCTTCGTCTTCACCTCCTCGATCGCGGTGTTCGGCGCGCCGTTCCCCGAGGCGATCGGCGACGAGTTCTTCAACACGCCGCTCCTGAGCTACGGCACCCAGAAAGCGATCGACGAGCTGCTGCTCGCCGACTATTCCCGCCGCGGCTTCATCGACGGCATCGGCATCCGCCTGCCGACCATCTGCATCCGTCCCGGGCTGCCCAACAAGGCGGCATCCGGCTTCTTCTCCAACATCCTGCGCGAGCCCCTGGCCGGCAAGGAGGCGATCCTGCCGGCGCCGGAGACGGTTCGGCACTGGCACGCGACGCCGCGCTCGGCGGTCGGCTTCCTCGTCCATGCCGGCACCATGGATCTCGTGGCGGTCGGCCCACGGCGAAACCTGACCATGCCCGGCCTGTCGGCCACAGTCGGCGAGCAGATCGCCGCCTTGAAACGCGTCGCAGGCGAGAAGGTGGCGGCGCGGATCAAGCACGAGCCCGACCCCTTCATCATGAGCATCGTCGACGGCTGGCCGCGGAACTTCGAAGCCAGGCGGGCCCGGGCGCTCGGCTTCACGACCGCGGAAAAGTCCTTCGACGACATCATTCGCATCCACATCGAGGACGAGTTGAATGGCGCGTTCGTCAATTGAACCGTTGTTGCAGCCATCGGGAGTAGAGCCATGACAGCCAGCATCGTCGGATGGGCGCATACGCCGTTCGGCAAGTTCGACGCCGAGACCGTCGAGGGTCTCGTGGTCAAGGTCGCCAACGAGGCGCTGGCAGACGCCGGCATCGCGGCGTCCGACGTCGACGAGATCGTGCTCGGGCATTTCAACGCCGGCTTCTCGCCGCAGGATTTTACCGCTTCGCTGGTGCTGCAGGCCGATCCGCAACTGCGTTTCAAGCCGGCGACACGGGTGGAGAATGCCTGCGCAACGGGTTCGGCGGCCGTGCATCAGGGCATCCGTGCCATCGGGGCGGGGGCCGCAAAGATCGTGCTGGTGGTCGGC
>NZ_JAFAVV010000086.1 GCF_019242285.1 Bradyrhizobium sp. | reverse complement strand
CATGGTGCCGATGTTCGGCTTCTATTTCGCCTACCTGGTCTATTTCTATTCGACCACCGCATTCCGCACCCTGCTCGCGGCGCCGCTGTTCTGGGGCGCGATGCTGGTCATCGCGGTCGGCGACATCGAGCTCGTGTCGTGGAAGGTCGACGCGGTCTACAACATCTTCCTGCAGGTCTCCGGCGTCATCCATGCGCTGATGCGCAGGGGTCATTTCATCATCGGCAGAATCCAGAGCGTGACCTATGAGGCGTCGAACTTCGGCATGTACGCGATCTTCACGCTGCCCTGGCTGTGGGCCTTTGCCAATCAGCACAGCAGCACGCTGCGGCGGGCCGCGTGCTGGGCGCTGTTCCTGAACCTATTGGCCCTGTCATTCCTGTCCGGCCGGACCTCGCTGGTCGGCGTGCTGCCCGTCATCCTGCTGATCCCCTATCTGCGGCTGTTCCTGGTCGCGCGCGGCGGCGCCTATCAGGGCATGCATTACGCGCTGATGGCGCTCTATCTGGTGCTGAGCATCACACCGCTCGTTGCCATCGCGCTGTACCAGAACGAAATCGCCGCCGCCGCGATCGCCTCGGACAACATCTCGAATGTTTCGCGTTTCGGCACCATGGCGATCCAGATCAACGAGTTCCTGCAGAGCCCGGCCTTCGGCGTCGGCATGGGGCAATATCCGTTCCAGGTGACCCGGCTGTTTCCGTCCTGGGCCGACACCTGGGAATTCCAGAAATGGATCACCGATCCAGACGCCTCGTTCTTTCCGTCCTTCTCGCTCTACAGCCGCATCCTCGCCGAGCTCGGCGCGGCCGGCTATGCGGTCTGGCTGTTGTTCTGCACGCTTCTCCTTGGCAGGGCGGCGGTTGCGGCCCACCGCTTCCATCTCGAGCACGGCGCCTTTCCCTACATCGGCGCCGCCGTGATCTGCGGATTTTTCGGCCTGCAGTTCAGCGGGTGGGTGATTGCGAGCTACAAGATTCCTTTCATCTGGCTCGTGCTGGGCCTCGCTGTGGCCTACATCAAGGCGCCGGAAGCGATGGAGAATGGAAGGCCCGGGCCCGGCCCGGCGGCGACGCCGCGCTGGCGCATCGCACTCACCGCCGCGCGCCGCCGGGCCACCGGCCGGCGCAGCGCGCCCGCCGTCGCGCGGACGGAAACGGCGACGTCATGACCGGCCGCCTGATCGGCACCGCAGCTTCAACGCGCGGCGCGCGCGCAACATTGCCGCCTGATCCCGTAGCTTGGTTGGAGATCGTTTGATGTCAGTGGTCAGGGCACTGATCGAGAGAGCCTTCCCGAAGCTCGTGCACCTGAGGCGCATGCGGCGCCTCGGCGCACGCGAAAAGGAGATCAAGCTGCTGCCCCTGCTCTGCAGCGACGCCAAGCTTGCGGTCGATGTCGGCGGCAATCTCGGCCTTTACGTGCATCATTTGCGAAAACTCTGCAAAGGCGTCGTCGTGTTCGAACCGATCCCGGCGCTGCAATCCTATCTCAGGAAGCAGTATCGCGACGTCAGGGTCGAGGGCGTCGCGCTGTCCGACTCGCCCGGCCACGCCGAGCTTCGGATGCCCAGCGGCATCCATTCATGGGCGACGATTGCGACGACCAACGATCTTTCGCTCGCCGACCCCGCCAGGCTGACGTCGATCGAGGTGCCGGTCAGGACGCTCGACAGCTACGACTTCGCAGGCGTCGGCATCCTCAAGGTCGACGTCGAGGGCCACGAGGAACAGGTGCTGCGCGGCGCCGTCAAGCTGCTGTCGCGCGACAAGCCCAACATCGTCGTCGAGGTGGAGGAGCGCCACAATCCGGGCTCGGTGCGGCGGGTCTCGAATCTCCTGACCGGCCTCGGCTATGACGGCTTCTATCTGCACGACGGCAACCTGGTCCCGATCGCGGAGTTTCGCATCGAGCGCGACCAGCCGATGCGGAACGTCGGCACCTCCGGCAAGACCGGCCGCTACATCAACAACTTCATCTTCGTGGCGTCGGAACAGTCGCCGGGCCTGGTGTCCCGCAGTCGGCCCGCCGTCGCGCACCCGTGACCCGCCATGCCCCGAGCTTGTCCCGGCCATAACGGCGCCAGCGCCGCGTC